>JBFGZI010000059.1:0-10020 GCA_041586855.1 Oceanisphaera sp.
GCTCGACGGCTTTACCGTGGTGGGAGATCTCAGTACCGGTGCCCACCTGGCCTACGGCAACCCGCTGGAGAGCTTCACCTCCGACGCCTGGTTCGATGCCGACTACATCATGCTCGGCATGATCAACCCCAACGCCACCCGTATTCCCGATGCCCACTATATCTGGGAGGCCAAGTACAACGGCGGCCGCATCGTCAGCACGGCGCCGGACTACAACCCCAGCTCCATTCACACCGACTTGTGGATGCCGATCAAGCAGGGTTCGGATCCCTTCCTGGCCATGTCGTTTGTCAACGTCATCATCGCGGATAAGCTGTTCAAGCCCGAGTTCATGAAGGAGCAGACCGACTTGCCGATGCTGGTGCGTCTGGACAACGGCAAGCTGTTGCGCGAAAGCGATCTGGTCGAGGGCGGCTCCGATGAGGTGTTTTACCACTGGGATCTGAATACCAGTCAGGCGGTCAAGGCCAAGGGCTCCATGGGCAGTGACGACAAGGATCTGAAGCTGGGTGATGTGGACCCGGCCATCGAGGGCGAGTTCGAGGTTGAGGGCATTGCCGTCACCACTGTGTTCGAGCAGGTGAAGAAGGAAGCGGCCAAATACCCGCCTGAAAAGACCCAAAAGCAAACCGGACTGCATCCGGATGTGGTGCGTCAGGAAGCCCGGACTATGGCCAAGGCCCGCAAGGCCATCATCATGCTGGGGTACATCACTTCCAGCTACTCCAACTGCCTCTATATCGGCTGGGGCTACGCCCTGGCGCTGGCGCTGACCGGCCATGGCGGCCGCACCGGTGGCCTGGATACCTCCTGGGTGGTGTGGAACCATCCGCGCTGGACCGAACTGGCCACCTTTGATGGCAAGAAGTCGGCTCGCTACGAGCCGGGGGGCCTGGGTGAGCTACTGCGGGGCGACATGATGGGCGGCATCCGCAAGCACTTCAACAACAAGAAGCTCAAGGAGCGAGTCGGCTTCGATGTCGACGAGATGGAAGCCATGATGCAGGAGTCCATCGACGAGGGCTGGATGCCCTATTACGGCGAAATCAAGGGCATGATCTCGGTGGCCGATAACACCTTCCGCCGCAACAAGCTGGCAGAGCATTACCGCGACGAACATCTGCGCCAGGCCAGCGAGCTCTATGTCAACGTCAACGTGCGCATGGACTCCACCGCCGAGTGGGCCGACTACGTGCTGCCGGCCGCTAGTCACTACGAAGCCTGGGATTTAAGAACCCAGGGTTATCACCGTTTCTGTAACGTCTTCACCGAGTCGGTGCCGCCGGTGGGCGAGTCCAAGCCCGACTGGGACATCATGGCACTGCTCACCAAGAAGATTCAGGAAAGGGCCATCGCCCGGGGCATAGGCCCCATTCAGGACGGGGATGTCACCCGGGATCTGCATACCATTCACGACGATTACACCATGAACGGCAAGCTGAATACCGCGCTGGATGCCACCCGTTATATCGTGGACAACTCTCCGGAATTTGGTGGCGTTACCCTGGAAGAGGCGGGTGAGCGTGGCTTTATCGTGATGAACGAGCACGCCGGCCTGAATCAGCCGTTGAAGCCGGACGAGCCCTACAATCCGTTCACTGCCCAGACCGATGGTAAAAAGCCCTACGAAACCCTGACCGGGCGCATCACCTTCTATTGTGATCACCCGCGTTTCGTAAAGCTCCAATCCACGGTGCCCACGGCACGCCTCTATGCGGGCCCGGAGGCGTCCGACTACCCGCTGCATTTCTATTCACCCCATACCCGCTGGGGCATTCATTCCAACTGGCGCAGCAACAAGTATATGCTGCGGTTGCAGCGGGGCGAGCCCAATATCTACATCAACCCGCAGCTGGCGGCGGAGCGCGGCATCAAGGACGGCGATCGGGTAAAACTGTTCAACGCCAACGGTGACTTCTTCGCCCAAGCCAAGTTCTACCCCAGCATCCCCGTCAACTCCATCATGATGGAGCACGGCTGGGAGCCGCATCAGTACATCCATCGCAAGCCGATGAACAACTCCCATGCCACCCTGCTGCAGCCGCTGGAGCTGGTGGGAGGCTGGGGCCATCTCAAGTTCATCTATGCCAAATGGAACGCCAACCAGGTCATCCATGAAAGCAGCTACGACATAGCGCTGGCCAGGCCGGATGAAATCAGTGACCCAAGGGCCCTATAAGAGGAGGCTGTCATGGCTGTCAAACGACAACTCAGCATGGTGCTGGATCTGAACAAGTGCATCGGTTGCCATACCTGCTCCGCGGCCTGCAAGCTGATGTGGACCAATCGCAACGGCCGCGAATTCATGTACTGGAACAACGTGGAAACCATGCCGGGCAAAGGCTACCCCCGGGACTACGAGAACATGGGCGGCGGTTTCGACGAGGACGGCGCCCTGCGCCTGGGCCGTCAGCCCAGCCAGGAAGACTACGGCATTCCCTGGGAATACAACTACGAAGAGGCGTTGATGACCGGCACCGATCCCTGGCTGCGTCCCCACGTCAAGCCCACCTGGGGGGCCAACTGGGATGAGGACGAAGGCCTGGGCGACTACCCCAACAGTTACTACTTCTACCTGCCGCGGCTGTGCAACCATTGCTCCAACCCGGGCTGTCTGGCGGCCTGTACCCGCAATGCCATCTACAAACGTCAGGAAGACGGCATAGTGCTGGTGGATCAGGAGCGCTGCCGGGGCTATCGCTACTGCGTTAACGCCTGTCCCTACAAGAAAATCTACTTCAACGAACAGATTTCCAAGTCCGAGAAGTGCATTTTCTGCTATCCGCGCATCGAAAAAGGCCTGCCCACCGCCTGTGCCCAGCAGTGTGTCGGCCGTATCCGCTGGATTGGCTATCTCGACGACGAGGCGGGACCCATCCATCTGTTGGTCGAAAAGTACAAGGTGGCGTTGCCGCTGCATCCGGAGTGGGGCACCCAGCCCAACGTCTTCTATGTACCGCCGCTGTCGCCGCCCAAATACGGGCCGGACGGCAAGGCGCTGAATGAGTCGCGCATACCGCTGGAATACCTTGAAAGCCTGTTCGGCAATCGGGTGGGCGAGGTGCTGGAGATGCTCGGTACCGAGCGCCAGGCCAAGGCCGAGGGCCGGGACAGCGAACTGATGGACTTGTTAATCGGTTACAAACACGCCGAGATGTTCAAACTCAGTTGAACGGGGAGTTAGCAGATGAACGAGGTGTCAATCACCCCAGGGCGTGTGGACGCGGTCAGTGCCCGGGGTACCGTGTTTCGGCTGACCGCGGGCCGCCACAGGGCCAGCTCAGAGCCCCGGAATCTGTGGGATTAGGCATGACCCGAGAGGAACCCGTTATGAGAGTCAATCTGTCTATTTACCGTGCTGTCCTGCTGGGGTTGGCCATGACTGCCGGCGGTGCCGCCCAGGCCGATCACTCCGAGCTCAACCCCAACGTGACCGATGTCAGCCCGGGCGACACGGTGAAGGTGTCGCGCATACCCGGCACCATTTATCTGCGTACCCAGAACGATCCGGATGATTTGATCTGGGATCGTCTGCCCGTTTATCGCACCGATTTGTATTCGGCGCCGCCGGTGCATGCGTCTGTGATATTGCGTTTCGATCCGGACACCGCATTCGAGCCCAAGCATCTGTATTTTCAGGTCGCCCGCTCCAATGAGCGCTTCTATATGCGGCTGCGCTGGAAGGACTCTACCGAGGATCGCGCCGCCACCGTCGACCGTTTCCGTGACGGCGTGGCCGTACAATATGCCATCAATGGCCCCGACACTTCCTTCATGATGGGCACGGGCCCCGACAATCCGGTCAACATCTGGTACTGGCAGTCAGATCAGGATCAGGTCGACAACCTGGCCGCCGGCGGTTTTGGCAGCACCACCCGGCTGCCCGAACAGAGTGTTACCGGGGCCAGCTCCTATATCACCGATGACATCGTCCAGGACAACCAGTGGCATGTGGTGATGTCCCGGCCGTTGTCGGTCGAGGGAGAGTACCAGGTCGATTTCTCTCGCGACAGCATCCCGGTGGTCTTTGCCCTCTGGGAAGGACATCGGGGTCAGCGCGATGGCGACAAGCGGGTTTCCGCCAACTGGATCATGCTGGACAACAGCAAGGGTTAATACCAGTTACATTCAATATCTGATCAGATATTGGGTCGGAGCGCCAGAGGCAACAAAGCAGGGATGGCGGGAATGCCGGACGGCGTAGACTGAAGCCGGAGTGAAGCGGCCATTGACCACCCTGCATCTGAACTGAAAAAAAACGGGCCATTCAGGCCCGTTTTTTGTTATTGGTTTTGTGCTTGAGGCAGGCTGCTGCCTTATTTTGCCGGCAGGGGGGCTGCAGTCGGTTGGGTGTCCTGCGCTTCCCGCTGCCACTGGGCGGCTTCTTCCGGGCTGAGTTTGGGTGAGAACCAGCCCAGGTGAGCGTAGGTCATGCCGATCAGCGGCGACAGCCAGCAGGCGAAGGCCAGCGGAATGTAGAGCAGGTTCTCGATCTGTCCTTCGGAAATGCCGAGGCCCAATGCGGTAATCACCACGGCACCACCGGCGTTCCAGGGGATCAGCGGCGATATCAGGGTGCCACCTTCCTCAACCGCCCGGGACAGGTTCAGCGCCGAGTAGCCCTTGGCTCTGTAGGCGGGGGCGAACATGCGGCCGGGCAGGGCGATGGACAGGTAGGGGTCGCCGCCAATGACGTTGGTCATGGCCGAGGTGGCGATGGCGGAAGACTGAATGGCACCAAAGCTTCTGGCGCGGGTCAGAATTTTTTCCATTATCACTTCCAGGCAGCCGGTGCGCTCGAGTACGCCGCCGAAGGCCAGGGCCACCAGCATCAGGGTGATCACCCAGGTCATGCTCTGTATGCCGCCGCGGTTGAGCAGGGCATCTATCTCGCGTACGCCGGTATCAATCTGATAACCGCTGAACATGAAGTTGAAGGCCTGCTGCAGACCCACATCCTGGGTCAGCATGGCGGTGCCCAGGCCGAGCATGGCGCCGGCAAAGAGGGTGGGCAGGGCGGGCATTTTCTTCAGGGCCAGCAGCACGGTCACGCCCAAAGGCAGCAGCAGAGGCCACGACAGGTTGAAGTGCTGATCCAGGCCGTTGATGATGCCCTCGATACGACCGAAGTCCACGGCCTGATCGCCAATCAGGCTGAAGCCGGCGAACAGATAGATAACCAGGGCAATCAGCATGGCCGGAATGGTGGTGGGCAGCATGTTGCGGATATGGTCGAACAGGTTCACGCCGGTGACTGCCGGGGCCAGGTTGGTGGTGTCCGACAGCGGTGACATCTTGTCACCGAAGAAGGCGCCTGACACTACGGCGCCGGCGGTCCAGTACATGGGAATGTCGAAACCGTTGCCGATGCCCATCAGCGCCAGGCCCACTGTACCTGTGGTGCCCCAGGAGGTACCGAGCGACACCGAGACTACGGCGCAGATCAGTACGCTGGCGGCCAGAAACAGCTCGGGAGAGATCAGACTCAGACCCAGCTTGATCAGATAAGGCACGGTACCGCTGGCAATCCAGATGCCGACGATCATGCCCACGATAATCAGAATGCCCACCGACTGCAGGCCCAGGCGCACCACGTGCATGATGCCGTCTTCCATTTCCGGCCAGCGGTAGCCGCGCAACCAGCCGATGAGGGCGGTGATGGCCACGCCGATGGCGAGCGGAATATGGGGGGTGAAGTTGCCGAAATAAAACAGCTGCACGCCCAGCACGACAAAGGTCAGTGCTATGGGCAGGCAGGCCAGCCCGAAGCTGGGTTTACGAGGGGGTGATGTTGTCATGGTTCTCTCCTTGATCCTGTGAGACAGGCCGGTTTGTGCAACCGGCCGGCGCCATATATCCCGGGGGATGCAGCCAGACTAAGGCAGCCATGTATAACAATTATGTGGTCAATGTAAAAGTTTGTAACAGAGTTGTTTTATTGATCACCGCCAAGGTGAGCGATGAGCAAAAAAAGATCTTTTTGAGTCTCTTTTGTCGCCTGGGTCAGCTCGATGGCCAGGCTGTGTGTCAGCAGGGTCTGAGCCTCGGCCGCCTGCTCCAGCTGTGCCAGCACCCCGGCCAACCGGGTCTGATCCAGCATGCGGGCGGTGCCGCCCAGCCGGTGTGCCAGCTGGCCCAGCTCCAGGTGATCTTCTTCCGCCAGCGCCTGTTCAAGGGCCGCCTGCTGGGCTGGCAACTCGTCGGCAAAGCGGCTCAGCATGGCTTGCAGTCGGGGACGGCCCAGCACCCGCAGATGTTCCTGTAGCAGAGGCTGCTCGAGCTCCAGCTCGGGCTGTATCTGTATGCACAATGCCTGACCCAAGGCCTGGGTAAGCCTTGGCCATTGCACCGGCTTGGCCACCACGGCGCTGAGTCCGGCGGCCAGATAACGACGAATGTCGTCGGGGCCCACGCTGGCGGTCAGGGCAATCACTGGCGTCTCCTGGTTCAGTCCCTGCGCCTGATGGCGGATACTCTGGCTGGCTTCCAGGCCGTCCATGCCCGGCAGATGCATGTCCATCAGAATAAGGTCAAAGGCCTGATGGCGGGTGATCTCAAGTGCCTGCTCGCCGCTTTCTGCCTGGCTCACCAGATGACCGTGCTGCTCCAGCATGGCGGCAAGAATGGTCCTGTTGATGGCCACATCTTCCACCAGCAACAGGCTGAGGCTGGGCAGGGCGGCCTGCTCGGTCTCTTGTGTTGTGGCTGGCATAGTGGCGGGCGTCAGCGGTAAGGTAAAGCCGAAGCGGCTACCCTGGCCGGGGGCGCTTTGCAGTGTCATGCTGCCGCCCATGGCCTCGATCAGCCGTTTGGATATGGCCAGCCCCAGGCCGGTGCCACCATAACGCCGGCCTATGCTTTCGTCAGCCTGGGTAAAGCGCTGAAAAATGCGGTCCTGCTGCTCGGGCGCTATGCCAATGCCGTTGTCTTCCACGCTGAACTGCCAGCCGTCGTTCACCGCCCGGGCATAGAGCCTGATCCGGCCGCCGGTATCGGTGAACTTGATGGCGTTGGACAAGAGGTTGATCAGCACCTGACGGAGCCGGCCGGCGTGGCCCGAGAGCCAAAGCCCGGTGTCGGGTGCGTCCAGTTGCAGCCGAATTTGCTTGGCTTCGGCGTAGCCCTGCATCATGGCGATACTGCTCTCCAATAGCTCATCCAGGGCGAAGGGGGCCGGTTCTTCGGGCAGCGGGCCTTGCTCCAGCGCCGCATAATCGAGCACGTCGTTGAGCAGCATCAGCAGATGCTCGGCCGAATGCTGCAGTATGTCGAGCAGTCCTTGATCGGGGCTGTCTTTCAGTGCGGGTCTGAGCAGGGTAAGGGTACCCATAATGCCGTTCATGGGGGTGCGCAGCTCGTGGGTCATGTTGGCGATAAAGCGGCTTTTAGCCATGTCGGCCGCCTCGGCGGACTCCTTGGCCTGGCGCAGGTGCTGAGTGCGTCTGTCGACCAGGGCTTCGAGCCGGTCCTTGTCGTGTTGCAATTCGTTCTGACGGCGCTCAACCGAGCGGCGCATGGTGTTGATGGCGCCGACCAGGGTATCCAGCTCGTCGGGCAGCTGGCCGGGCGATCGGGCCAGCGCCAGCGGCGGGCTGCCCGGCTGCCCTTCGCCAATCTGTTCCACATGACGGGCCATGCGTTCCAGATGACGGGTGACCCGGCGCTGAAACACCAGCATCAGGCAGAAGGCGATAGCCAGTATCGTCAGGGTCTGGCCCAGTAATATGGTCTGGGCATGGACGATTAGCTGCTGGCGAATACTGTGCTGGCTGAAGGCAAGCTCCAGCCGACCCACTCGCTGGGGCCCCAGCGCCGGGCTGGGATAGATTAAATCGAAGATGTGTTCATGCACGCCCTCACCGCTATTATTACGGGCCAGCACCAGTGGGTCGGCGAGGGCGTCACCGGTCACCGAAAGCCGGGCCATGTGCGGCATGTCGAGCATGCTTTTCAGCTGTAACCGGGCTTGCGGCAGGTTCAGATCCCACAGACTCTGGGTCAGGCTGTCGAGATAGCTCTGTTCGATGAGGGTGAGCCGGTCGTCCAGGCTCTGTCTTATCTGGCGATGGTCGAGCAAGAGCTGAAAGGCGGTGGATACCAGTGAAAAAGCCAGGCTGACGCCCAACACCAGCAGAAACAGGCGAAAACTCAGAGGGTGCCGTCGCCGGTAGCGGGGTAACAGGGTCAACAGGGCATGCATTCAGAGAGTGTCCAGATAGCGGCGTTCAAAATAGGGAGTGATGTGTTGTATATAATGGTCGTCGGTAAGCTCTTGCAGTCGTGCCGACAGCACCGGCAGCAGCGGCTCCAGTACCGAGCCTTTGGGCAGAGCCAGGTGATAGTGCTCCAGGGTGAGCAGCTCGGGCAGGGCAAACACTTGGCCGGTTAGTCCGAGTTTTTCTGCCTGCAGCTTGCCGGTGGCAAGTCCTATGGGCATATAGTCGATGCGGCCCAGCGCCAGCTTGCGAAAATTCTGCTCGCCGGTGGAGACTCGCTCTACATGAGGGTGGCGGCTGGCAGCCTGGTCGAAATCATCACCGAAGCTGTCGCCAAACAGCAGGCCAAGCGTCCTGCCGGAAAGGCTCAAGGAGGTAGGGCTGTCGTTGCCGTCATGGGTAAACAACACTACGGGATCCGCCACTATGGGCGTGTCACTGAAGTGGAAGTCCCGCTCCCGCTGACGGGTCTTGTAGGCGGCGACAATCAGGTCCACCTTGCCCTGGCGCGCCGCCAGCTGGCAGCGTTCCCAGTTGCCGAATACCCGCATGTTTACCGAGTAGCCGTGCTCGGCCAGCAGCTTGCGGGTCAGGTGGGGGGCAATGCCAATGAGCTCGCCCTCTTGCTGCCAGGACAGGGGCGGATACATGGGGTGGCCGCAGGCGGTGAGGGTTTGGGCCTGGGCTTGAAGCGGCAACAGGGCAAGCAGCAGCGTAAGGATCAGAGGCATGGCACCGGCCTTGGGGTAAAGATGTAACCGGCGCCATGCACGGTGAGGATGATTCTGGGTTTGGCCGGGTCGTCTTTCAGTTTGCGCCGCAGCCGACCTACCAGCACGTCTATGGTTCTGTCGTTGGGAGCCCATTCCCGGTTTTTTATCTGATCCAGCAGTTGATCCCGTGACAGAGTCTGCCCCGAATGGTGAAAAAAGGCACACAGCAGCTGGTATTCGCCGTGGGTCAGCGGGGTGGGTTGGTCGTTGTCATCGAGCAGTACCCGTCGGTCCAGATCGATGCGCCAGTCGTCAAACCGATGAATATTGGCAGCGGGTGCCGTGTCGGCCCGGGGCGCGGTGGCCCGTACCCGGCGGGCCAGGTTCTTGGCCCGGGCCAGCAGCTCGCGGGGGTTGAAGGGTTTGCACACATAGTCGTCGGCGCCGCACTCCAGGCCGATGATGCGCTCTATGTCATCCTGACGGCCGGTCACCAGTATGATGCCCACCTCGGAGCCGGCGCGCAGCTCCCGGGTCAGAGTCAGACCATCCTTGCCCGGTAGCCGGATGTCCAGCAGGATCAGGTCTATATCCTGCCCGCTCAGTATCAGCTCGGCTTCTTCTGCGCTTTGGGCTGCAAATACCTGATGCTGCTCTGTCCTGAAGTACTCCACCAGGCAATTCCGCATGGTGTCGTCGTCTTCCACAATCAAGATGCGGATATCCATATCATTTGATCTCATTTTTATTGTGTGTTGTGCACGAATGAGTCTGCCAGCCAACTTCTAACGCGGCTGAAGCACAGCCGTCATCATATCCCTTTGCGCGTAACCATGCCTTGCGCGGGAACAAAGACCTGAGCCAAGTCGATCCCTTGCCTGTCAGTTGCTGGGGCTCTGGCTGGGGCAGGCATGAAGCACTTATCGGTGGTGAAGACGGAAAATTATCACCAATCTTGTATTTTTTGTTATCAATAGGGTTAAAAAGTGAATTGGATGTTATTTTTCGCGATTGTTAATGTGATTTCACCGAGAGGGGAGCGCTAGGCAAGGGGCCAAAGTGTACCCGTTTTTATAGTGAAATCAGGAGAA
>JBFGZI010000060.1:0-9985 GCA_041586855.1 Oceanisphaera sp.
CCTGATCCAGGCCCCATTGTAGATACTCTCTAGGCCCCACTTCAGTGGGGCAACATCTGCCGTAAGCATAACATTGCCCGGCTAAAGCCAGGCCTACAGAAACCCATACACCACATCAGCCAATGCTAATCACCCCCGCCCGGTTCAGATGAAACACCTCCAGATCCCGTGCCAGAAACAGGTTGCCATGGTAATGCGCCTTCGCCTCCTGCTCGATATCCCGAATGCTCATCCCGACCCCGCCGTCTTTATAACGCGGGCTGAAATGGGTGAGGATCAGGTTGGGCACAAAGGCTTCGGTAGCAAACTGCGCAATGCTCATGGCCGAACTGTGCTGCGGCCCGGCACCCAGCCTGTTGGCGATGGCCTGGGTAAAGGTAGCCTCGTGCACCAGCACCTGGGCCGAACCAACGCGCTCGGCCAGCAAGGCGGGACTGTCGTTGTCACCGCAGATGATAACCTTGCGCGGCGCACTCAATGCCAGCAGGTAGTCGCGGCCGTCAATGACCCGGCCATCCGCCAAGGTCACCTGCTCGCCCCGCTGCAACTGCCCCCACTGCGGCCCCGATTCAATCTTGTCTGCCTTCAGCTTGTCCACATCGAGCTTGCGAGGCAGCCCCGTTTCGACAAATTCATAGCCAAACGACGGCACCCGATGAGACAGCTGCAGTGCCGTAATGCTGAAGCCCTCCACCGCTACCCGCTCTTGCCGCTCGGCCAGCGCCGCGACATCAATAAAATGCAGCGGATAACACAGCGTCAGATGCGTAGCCTCTTGGGTGGCTTTCACCCAATCCCACAAGGCGGCAGGTCCTATGATGGTGAGCGGCGCACTACGCCCCGACATGGCCGCGCTGGCCAGCAAGCCGGGAAGCCCGTAGCAATGATCCCCATGCACATGGGTGATACAGATGGCCTGCAAACGATTCAGCGACAAGGAGGTATGCAGCAGCCGGTGCTGGGTGCCTTCACCACAGTCGATCAGAATCCAGGGTTTGGCGCCGGCCTTGCGCAATGCCAGTCCCGAGACATTTCGGCTCTTGGTGGGCAACCCCGAAGAGGTGCCTAAAAACTGCAGTTCCATACGCTTCTCCGGTTGCGACCGCCGACTCAACTCCCGGCCGGGCTGAAAAATATCGCCAGCCAAACCGTGATGCCATCTGGCCGGGTATGGCTGACCTTGTGCCGGCAATGGGCGGGAATATGAATGAAATCGCCTTTATCAAGGGTCACTGCCCGACCATCTTCAAACGCCAGGGTACCCGCTCCTTCCAGCACCATGACCCATTCGTCTTCACCCTGATCGTACCAGCCCGTCTCGGGAGAACTGTGCCCCTTCGACACAATACGCTCTATGCGGACATTTTGCGTCTTGAGCAGGTCTGTAACATGCTCGTTCGACAGATCCGGCGGCAGATTTTCAAAAATGTTTTTCATTGCACTCTCTCGGGTTTATTTATGATAAGTAATCACGCATAACTTATGTGTCCTTTCCAATACCCCAATGTCGCTGCATTTCAAAGTACAGAAATGATGCCGTCCATGTAATAAGTACCAGGCCAGTCAAAGACTCTATCCCCGTTAAATACCTCAAGTCTCCGTTCGGTTGTATATCGCCAAAGCCCAGGGTGGTAAACACAGTGAACGAAAAATACCCACAATCCATCAAACTGCCATTAAAACTTCCCGTCAAATGCCCCCACCCCTCGGTTTTATTCATAAAATAATAAGCAATAGCAAATATCCATATTTCGAAAGCGTGGGCGACTAAAGCACCACAAACACCGAAAACGATGCGATACCTGTGGTTTATTTTCATTTTCGGAATGAATAAGGTTATGCGATAAAGGAATTCGTAATGAACCATCACGGCAACCGCCACCACCATTGTATTTATCATAAAAACAAAGATCATCTTGATTCTCCATACCTTGAACTTTCATCTTCCAACATGTTTTTAGATAGAGTAATAAAGATACAACACTGCCAACAGCGATCGGCTATCCCTGGCCCTAACGATTTATTTCCGGTAATCAGGCACGCAGCCCGTTAGCGTTTTGATGATTCATAGCCACTTCTCAACCTCGGCTATGACCGTTTTCACCCGGTTCGGTAGTGGTTTTTGCCGCTGAACCCCGAGGTAAAGCGTCTCGCTGATCGGGTTGGAAAGGCAATGGGCTCTGACAAGCCCGGGCTTTGAAAACGCCTCAACCGCATGGGCCGGTAACACCGTAAAGCCCAGCCCCATGCTCACCGGCTCCAGTATCAGGCTTATCTGGTTGGAGAATCCCTTCTTTTCGAACATCTTGCTGTACTGGAATTCAGGGTAGTTGGCCCCCAGCAGCAAGCCGGCGTGATGGGCGCCATCGGGGTGATCGATAAACCCAAGCGCCATTAACTGGTCCCAGCCGGGCTCGGACACCGCTGCAGGCGTGACCAGCAGCAGTATTTCTCTGGCAATAGGCCGACAGCTCACTTCCGCCAGCGTCGACACATGGGTCATAAAACCAATATCAACATCGTAACCCGCAATAGCGGATTCCACATCGCTGTTCGGCGCAAACCGATAATCAATCACCAGCTTCGGATGCTGCCGTTGCAGCTCCAGAAGGTGCGGATACAGCTTGAGACCCACACTGCCCGGTGACATCACCCGCACTACTCCTTCAAAGGCGGGATCCTCACCAATGCGTTGCTCAAGACTCGAAAGAGACGCAACGATGGCCTGCGCCTCACGGTAAAGCCGCTCGCCGGCATCCGTCAGCATGAACTGCTTGCCCTGCCTGATCAGCAAATCCAGCCCCAGCTGTGCTTCCAGCTTGCGCACATGCTGGCTGACGCCGGACTGCGTCATGTGCAGCTGTTCGGCCGTGCGGGTGAAATGGCCGATGTCTACCAGGGTGCAGAAACTGCGCAGCCAGTTGGCATTTATCATTAAGTTTTATACTCATCATCATGACAAACGATAATTTTAGGTAATCAACTGTTCTTTGTACACTGCCACCACCTCATCTGATCCACTTCACCCACAGGAGAACACGTCATGAGCAATGTTTATCCCAGAAACTTTTCGCACATCGGTATTTCGGTACCAGACCTGGACAAGGCGGTTGAATTCTATACCCAGGTCATGGGCTGGTACCTGATCATGAAGCCAACCGAGATCGTTGAAGACGACAGCGCCATTGGTGAAATGTGTACCGAGGTGTTCGGCGCGGGTTGGGGCAGTTTCCGTATCGCCCATCTCTCCACCGGCGACCGGGTTGGCGTAGAGCTGTTCCAGTTCAAGGATCAGGTCAACCCGGAAGACAACTTTGAGTACTGGAAAACCGGCATCTTCCACTTCTGTGTGCAGGATCCGAACGTGGAAGAACTAGCCGAACGCATTGTGGCCGCCGGTGGTAAAAAACGGATGGAAAAGCCCCGTTATTACTACCCGGGCGAGAAGCCCTATCGCATGATTTACATGGAAGACCCTTTCGGAAACATTGTGGAAATATACAGCCACAGTTACGAGTTGATTTACAGTGAGGGCGCCTACTGAGGCGAAGGGAGGATCCTTCATTTGAGCCGCGCTGCGCCTGGGTTTGAGGCCAAATTAGCCAGTATTAATGACCAGACTATCGTTGCTGCGGCGCAGCTTAGTAAATAATGGCGTATGAGTAGATATAAAAACTCAAAAAAGCCCCATTTAATTAAATGGGGCTCATAAAAACGCCCTGTGAATGATAACTTCTCTTCTTTTTATTGAGGCCGTACTCACCGCTAAAGATCCGACATCAGCTGTTCATAGTCTTTGATGGCATTATCGATGACTTCACAAAGTTCGAGCGCATCTCTACGTGAGAGTGTCAAACAAATCTCTTTATGGCAGGCACAGTTGTCATCTTCACAAATCAATTTGACGCCCTGACGGCTGCCCTTGAAGTGAACATGATCAAAATCACTGGTAACATGTTGTTTGTTTTCGATAATATTAACTTCTATCGTACCCTCAGGGTTTACCACTATATTGACATGATGATGATCGCCGCCTTGTAAGGTATAGCTACGCTGCTTGACTAACATTTTTATTACCTCCACGGTTTCAGGCCAGAAGATATTGTAGGGCAAAATCAATCATGCTCAAAAAATAACCACTCCGGTATTATAAAAAAGTCTTACCAGTTTTTTATAATGCAAAAGCATTACACTTATATCTCTGTACTATTTCCATACATTTTCTGCAAGTTATTGAAAGTTAACATGCCACTTCCGGTATGTTACCCTGCCCAATCGCCTTGTTTATTCATATAAACAATCAGATGGAGTAAGCATCCATATCTTTGAACCGACACGCTGACAGCCAACCGGAGGCCACTGGTGAACCTGTTTACAAGACTCACCCTGATGACCCTGTGGCTGCTCTGTGCTCCCTTCTCGAGTATGGCGCAGGCCCAATCCCAGGATACGACCGAAGATCCTCCTTATGCCGCTCTGGCCGACATACTGGAAAACAAGCAATCACGCCAAAAACTGGTTGAAGAGCTGCGCGGCCTGGCCGAGCAGCAGGCGCCTTCTTCGGCCACCGAGATCGCCGCCGACGCCGAGCCTTCTCTGCCCCGGCAACTGGCGGACACCAGCAGCCGGATAGCCGGTGATCTCGGCGACCAGCTCAACAATCTTATCGCGGTACTCGACAACCTGTTTGATGGCAATCTGGCCGGTGACGATGGCCGTTTCGACATGGCCGCCTTCATGAGCGCCACCCTCAACCTCGGGCTGGTAATACTGGCTACCCTGGTATTGTTCTGGCTGCTGCGCCGACTGGCCGGCCCCTTATTCAGGCGCCTCGCTCACTGGTCTCGTCACGGAGAGGGCAAGACACCGGTACTGCGGCTGATGCTGTGCGTGGCGCTGGCCGCGGCCATCGATGTGCTGGTGGTGGGACTGGCCTATATGGGTGGTAACCTGATGGCCACCTTTGTGGTAGGAGAAACCGGTGAACTGACCACTCAGGCCTCGCTGTTCCTCAACGCCTTCATGGTCATCGAACTGCTCAAGGCCGGACTCAGGGCGCTGTTTTCTTCCGGCTACGACGGGCTGCGCCTGCTGCCCATCAACTCGTCGGAGGCCCGTTACTGGAATCACTGGCTGGCCCTGCTGGTCAGCCTGCTCGGCTATGGTGTCATGGTGCTGGAGCCGCTGATCAACATCAACATATCGCCTACCCTGGCGCAGGGCGTCAATACCCTGATCATGTTCGGCGCCTTCTTCTATGCGGTCGCGGTGATCCTCAAAAATCGCCTGCGACTGCGTAGCGCCATTCGTGCCAGAGCCGAACAAAGCACCATGAGCGCCAGCAAAGTCAGCCTGATGCTGCTGGCCCGCACCTGGCACCTGCTGGCACTGGCCTATTTTGTGGTGGTGCTGGTACTGACTCTGCTACGCCCGGCCGACGCCCTGCCCTTTGTGCTGTTTGCCACGCTCAAGACCCTGGGGATAGTGGTGCTGGGCATACTGCTGTCCACCCTGCTGAGCCAGACCATAGGCAGGCGCATCACCCTCTCGGACGATCTGCGCCGCAAGCTGCCACTGCTTGAACCCCGGCTTAACAGCTATGTGCCCAACCTGCTGCGCTTTCTGCGCTTCCTGATCCTGATTGCCGTGGTGCTGCTGGTATTCAATGCCTGGGCCGCACTGGATCTGGCTGCCTGGTATGCCTCCGAGACCGGCGGCAAGCTGGTGGGCAAGCTGATTAGCGTGGCCATCATTCTGACTGTGGCTGCCGCCCTGTGGGTGGCCATGGCCAGCCTGATTGAGCACAAACTCAACCCCGAAACCGGCAACGGCGAGCCGTCTGCCCGCGCCCAGACCCTGCTGTCGCTGTTCCGCAGCGCCCTGGCGGTGACCCTGGTCACCATGACCGTCATGATAGTGCTGTCGGAGATTGGCATTAACATAGGTCCGCTGATCGCCGGTGCCGGTGTACTGGGCCTGGCCATCGGTTTCGGCGCCCAGAAACTGGTGCAGGACATCATTACCGGTGTATTCATTCAGATAGAAAACGCCATGAATACCGGTGATGTGGTCACGGTAGGCGGCATTACCGGCACCGCCGAAAAGCTCAGCATTCGCTCGGTAGGCATTCGCGATCTCAACGGCACCTACCACATCATTCCGTTTTCCAGCGTGGATACGGTGTCCAACTACATGCGCGAGTTCGCCTATCATGTGGGCGAATACGGCATCGCCTATCGCGAGAGCATCGACGAGGCCATCTCTCATCTGCACAACGCCTTTGACGAACTGGCTGCCGGCGACGACCACAGGAGCAACATTCTGGAGCCGCTGGAAGTGGCCGGCGTTATCGCCCTGGCCGACAACTCGGTCAACATCCGGGTACGCATCAAGACGGTGCCTGGCATGCAGTGGGCGGTGGGCCGCGCCTACAACCGGCTGGTGAAACTGCATTTCGACAAGGCCGGTATCGAGATCCCCTTCCCTCATACCACTGTGTACTTTGGTATGGGCAAGGACAACGAAGCTCCGCCTGCCAACCTGCGGGTCATGCAGCAACAGTTCGATACCGACGGTCGCCCCAGCGGACAGGCAGAGTCCGGCAACAAGGTGGTAGAGGCAACACCCGAGCCGCCCGTTACGGACGATGCGCCCAACGACAAGGACTGAGGCAACTTCCATATATAAAAAGGCCGGGCATTGCCCGGCCTTTTTATATAAACGCCGTTCAGACCGCCGGCTGCACGGGGCGGGATCTGGGGCTGACGCTCAGTATCCACAGGGCCAGCATGACCAGCAGTACCGACACCGCCGCCAGGGTAAAGAAAACCGCGTCCAGCGATCCCGTGGTGTCGCGTATGTAGCCGGCCAGCAGGTTACCCAGGGTGCCTCCCAGACCAAAGGTCACCATACAGATACCGCTGATCTGCATGGTGGCGGTAGACGAGTAGGTCTGACCTATCCAGCCCGCCAGTATGCCCCACATGGGAAAATACATCAGGCCATAGCCAAAGCCGGCCACCAGCGAAAAGCGGGCCGGATCATGGATGAATGCCAGCAATCCTAGCGCGAAGCCGCTGAAAACAACCAGCAAGGCCACGCCGTGCCCCTTGCGATCGGCCAGCCAGCCGCTGAACACGCCGGCCACCATGCCGGTAACCCCCGCCATGGTCCAGGTATAGCCACCCAGTTCGACCGGCAGCGCCAGCTGATCGAGATAGGTATTGAGCCAGTTGGAAAAAGGCATGGTGGTAAAGCCGACCAGAAAGCAGATCAGGCACGCAAACATGGCGGTTCTTTCACGGCAGATGGTAACCAGCAATCTGGACGCGGGAATGACTGACTCGGGGGGCGCTGTCGTGGTGGTTAACGGTTTTTTCAGGCTTATCAACAGAGTCCAGGTCAAACCCACAACCAGGGTGCCCATCACCCCGGCCAGCAGCCAGCTGTGTTGCCAGCCCAATACGGGCACCACCAGCAGTATTATCAAGCCATTCAGGCCATAACCCCAGGCCGTGCCGCTGGACGCCGCGGACAGATAGGTCGAACGCTGTTCGGAACGCGCATAACGGCTGATAATTTCCACTATGGTTCCCCAACTGATGGCCGCACTGGCGGCCAGGCAGGTCAGCACCAGGGTAATGAACAGCGGGTTTTCGAGTTGCGACATGGTAAACAGCAGGACTGTGGTCAGGGTGCCGGTCATCAGTGACAGGCGAGCCGTACCAATACGATGACCGAGCAATCCCAGCAACAAGGCACCGCCCAGGTAGGCCAGCTGGGTCAGTGCACCAATGGCGGCCAGGTGCCAGTGGCTGAGGCTTACGGCCTCCCGCATCAAGGGGACCAGGGCGGCAAACAGAAACACGCCAAATCCGTGACTGACTATCTGATTCATTCCGAAAATAACGGCCATTTTCATCGCTGACGCTCCCTGATCTGTGATGAATAACGAGTCCGACCATCTTAATACTTGTTAACATTCGGTAAATCGATAAATATCGATATCTGCCTTCAACAAAATTGAACTCTCATCATGCGTGATTTACCTATTCCCCTGTTACGCACCTTTGTAGTGGTAGCGGAAACACTCAACCTCACGGTGGCAGCAGGCCGGCTGCACCGGGCGCCCTCCACCATCAGCATGCAGCTAAGCAGGCTGGAAGAACTGGTAACCACAGCGTTATTGGAGCGGGGGCAATACGGGGTTCGGTTGACCCCGGCGGGAGAATTGCTCAGATCCCATGCGCAACAATTACTTAACCTGCACGATCGCATCCTCGGCTCGTTCCAGAATGCGGATATCGGCGGCAAGGTACGGTTCGGCACCCATGATCAATACGCGACCCGCAGCCTGACACCGCTGCTGGAGGCCTTTGTACTCAACTATCCGGAAGCCCGGCTGGAAGTATTCTGTGATCACAGGCCCAACTATCTGCTGTCGCTGCTCCGGGAAGGAAAGCTGGACCTGGCCCTGATTGAAATGCCGATGCTGTCCGACGGAGGTCAGCGTCTCGACAGGGATGAGCTGGTGTGGGTCCGGTCGCAAACGCACATGACCCATCTGCGGGACCCCTTGCCCCTGGCGGTATTTGTTGACGGCTGTTATCACAGAGACGCCGCCTGCCAGGCGCTGGAGAAAGTGGATCTGCCCTATCGCATTGCCTTTACCAGCCAGAGCCGGGCCGGCGTGCTGGCGGCGGTGCGCGCGGGCATCGGCGTGGGGCTGATCCCGCGCAAGACGCTGGAACCGGACATGGTGGTGATAGAAGAAGGGCTGCCTCCCCTGCCAAAAACGGATACCAGCCTGTTTGTGGCCGACCAGGTCAACGAAGCCACCGCTCGCCTGGCGCAGACAATTGAACAGAGCCCACAGTTTACCCGCACCACCATGGAACCCCGGGGTGAACTAATCACCATAGAGCCGGCCACAGCACCTGGTGAATGATCAGGCGCCGCCATAAGGCACAAAAAACCGGCTTCGGCCGGCTTGTTTGTTTAATTGAGTAGCCGGGTCGGTCTTCCTCGAAGGATTGATAGAAGTCGCCGGTATGGTCTAGCATTGCACGAGCCGCAGGCGCACCCTGCTTCACGTTATGGAGGTGAACAATGAGCAATAAAACCCGCATAGTGGCCTTTTCAGGCAGTTTACGGAAAGATTCATACAATACCGCCGCGGTTCGGGTGGCCATGGAAATGGCACCGGCGGACTGTGAAATTGAACTGGTCGATATCGGCAACCTGCCGCTGTACAACCAGGAACTGGATGGCGACAAGGCGCCGCGGGAAGTGATTCAGCTGGCAGAGAAGGTGATGGCCGCCGATGCCATTCTGTTCTCCACGCCCGAGTACAATTACTCGGTGCCCGGCGTATTGAAAAACGCCATAGACTGGCTTTCTCGCCAGAAGCCACAGCCCTTTGCCGGAAAACCCGCCGCCATCATGAGCTCCAGCATGAGCGCATTCGGCGGAGCTCGGGCACAATATCATCTGCGCCAGATCATGATTTATCTCGATGTCCATTTCGTGAACAAGCCCGAAGTAATGATCGCCGGGGCCCATGACAAGTTTGACAGCCAGGGCCGGCTTGCCGATGCCACCACCCGCGACTTTATCGGTCAGCTGGTTTCCGCATTGACCGCACTGCACCGGCAGTTTTCGCCTTCTGAGGCTGCCAAAGAGTAATTCACCGCGAGCGGTAACAATCCCCTGCGATCTGGTTACCGGCTCTACAGAGCCGGCAACCCGAAGGGAATACCGGGGCGTATGGCTGCACCCTGCCGGATCGCACTCAGAGCCTGGTGCAAAGCTCGATGATGTCACCAGAGGTGCCATCCGCCAGATGGCGAAGCAAGGTGCCCTCGGAGCCGACACCTGCCCCCTTTGTCCACCATTCCAGGTCATTACCCACATAACGGGAACCACTGCCAGACACCGCGATCTTCATGTTGTATTCGCGGCCCTGGTACTGGACTCTGGCCGAGTC
>JBFGZI010000061.1:0-9960 GCA_041586855.1 Oceanisphaera sp.
CTGGCCGCTTCACGAGACTTCAGCTCATCCTGACGGGACTTGACGTTCACCTGATGGTAATGGGTCGCATGCAGCACGGCGGCGGTCGGCGACGGTACCCAGGCGGTGTTTGCACCGGACTGCGGATGAGCAATTTTCTGCTCCAGCATATCGGCCATGTTGTCGGGAATAGCCCACATGCCTTTACCGATTTGTGCCTTGCCCTGCAGGCCTGCGGCCAGACCCACGTCTACGTTGTTATTTTCGTAGGCGCCAATCCAGGCCTGCTGCTTCATGTTACCTTTACGCACAACCGGGCCGGCTTCCATGCTGGTGTGAATTTCATCACCGGTACGGTCCAGGAAGCCGGTGTTGATGAACACCACACGCTCGCGGGCTTCATAGATACAGGCTTTCAGGTTGACACTGGTACGGCGCTCTTCGTCCATGATACCCACTTTCAGGGTATTTTTGGCCAGGCCCAGTACCTGCTCGACGCGGGCGAACAGTTCACAGGCAAAAGCGACTTCTTCCGGACCATGCATCTTGGGCTTGACGATATAAACGCTGCCGGTACGGGAATTCTTGAACTGACCCTTGCCTTTCAGATCATGAATGGCAATCAGGCAGGTCACCAGGCCATCGATAATACCTTCCGGTACTTCGTTGCCGTCTTTGTCCAGTACCGCTTCATTGGTCATCAGGTGACCCACGTTACGAACGAACAGCAGGCTGCGACCATGCAGGCTGAATGCTTCACCCTGAGGGTTCAGGTATTCACGATCCGGATTCAGGGCGCGAACGATTTCCTTGTCGCCTTTCTGTATCTTCTGGGTCAGGGTGCCTTTCATCAGACCCAGCCAGTTGCGATACACACCGACTTTGTCTTCGGCATCGACGGCAGCAACGGAGTCTTCGCAGTCCATGATGGTGGACAGGGCGGATTCCAGCAGCAAGTCCTTGATACCGGCCTTGTCGTCTTTACCTACCTGGTTGGTGCGGTCGAACTGCAGCTCGATGTGCAGGCCGTTATTACGCAGCAACACGGCAACCGGAGCGGAAGCATCACCCTTGTAACCGGCAAACTTGCTGGTGTCGGCCAGGGAAGTGACATCACCGTTTTCCAGGGTGACCTGCAGCTGACCATCAATCACCTGATAAGCGCTGGCATCGGCATGGCTGCCATTGGCCAGCGGCGCGGCCTGATCAAGCAGGTTACGACCCCAGGCAACAACCTTGGCCGCACGGCGCGGGTTGAACGCCCTGGTTTTTTCGGCGCCGTCGGCATCGGAGATGACATCGCTGCCGTACAGTGCATCGTACAGGCTGCCCCAACGTGCGTTGGCGGCGTTCAGACAGTAGCGGGCATTATTGACCGGTACCACCAGCTGAGGGCCGGCCAGGGTCGCCAGTTCGGCATCCACATTGGTAGTGGTGATGGCGAAGTCATCGACTGCCGGCAGCAGGTAGCCGATATCGGTCAGGAACTGCTTGTAGGCAGCCGCATCAAAAGACTGGCCGGCATGGGCCTGATGCCATTCATCGATTTGACGTTGCAGCTGTTCCCGTTTTTCCAGCAGGGCGCGGTTCTTCGGAGCCAGATCGTTAACGATCTGTTCCATGCCGGACCAAAAAGCCGCTGGCTCAACGCCAGTGCCGGGGATGATTTCATTTACTACCAGATCATGAAGAACGGTAGCGACTTGTAAAGTGCCGAGGTGAGTACGTTCCGTCATAGTTGCTTCTTCTATTCTAGTTGTCAGTAGTTTATGTTTAAGACCCTAACCCTAACCCTAACCCTAATCGCTTGGGAGCGATAGTTTACCCCGTGAAGGGAGCCAGAGGCAAAGTGGAATTGCAATGAGTACTCACAAGATCTTTACAAACCATGCATAAAAAGTCATTAACTTTACAATGTTAAATATAATTCAATGGCATAAACACCAAGAGCAACCAGGCTGAATTCGTCCATATTTTCAGCAGTTAAAGCCTGAACGCCACTGTCTGCCTCCCTCGGCAAGCTCGTCCTTTTTGTACAGAAAAAAGACGAAAAACGCGCCACCGCGCGTTTTTGAACAAATATCAGTAAACAAGCAGCAGCCCATCTCGACGACTGTCGTTTTATCGATCCAGCATGCTGTGAATGTCTTCGTCGCTGGTGTGGCGCACGTCCTTGCCCTTGACGAAATAGATGATGTATTCGCAGATATGCTGCACCCGGTCCCCTACCCGCTCCAGCGATCGCGCGCACCAGAGTACATTCAGTACATGAGGGATAGAGCGCGGATCTTCCATCATGAAGGTCATCAGCTCGCGGATAATGGACTCATATTCCCGGTCTACCCGGGCATCTTCCTTGTGCACTTCTATCGCCGCCTCCACGTCCATGCGGGCGAAGGCATCCAGCGATTCATGCAGCATCTTGACGGTACGCCGGCCCATGTTTTCCATCGACACCAGCGGCGGCTGCTTCTTGTCGGCGTTATCCAGCAGCATCATGCCGATGCGCTTGGCCACATCGCCGATACGCTCCAGATCGGTAATGGTCTTGATGATCGCCAGCACCAGCCGCAAATCCGAGGCCGCCGGCTGGCGTTTGGCGATGATACGGGTACAGTCTTCGTCGATCTGTACCTCGAGTCCGTTCACCTTGTGATCGTTCGCCACTATCTGCCGGGCCATCTCCAGATCCTGCTTGTGGATGGCGGTAATGGCATCGGTCAGCTGCTGCTCGACCAGGCCGCCCATCACCAGCACCTGATTCAGGACGCCTTCCAGCTCGATGTTGAACTGGCCGGAAATGTGTTTCTTGAGATTGTTGTTATCCATCATCGCTATGCTCCTTAACCGTAGCGCCCGGTAATATAATCTTCGGTCTTTTTCTTGGCCGGTGTCGTGAACAGGGTATTGGTATCGGTGTACTCAATCAGCTCGCCCATGTACATGAAGGCGGTATTATCCGACACCCGAGCCGCCTGCTGCATGTTATGGGTCACGATCACCACGGTGAACTGCTCCTTGAGGGTATTGATCAGCTCCTCGATCACCAGGGTGGAAATCGGATCCAGCGCCGAGGTCGGCTCATCCAGCAACAGCACCTCCGGCTCGATGGCAATGGCCCGGGCAATCACCAGTCGCTGCTGCTGACCACCGGACAGACCGAAGGCGTTCTCGTGCAGTCGATCCTTTACCTCGTCCCACAGGGCGGCACCCCGTAGCGAGCGCTCCACCGCCTCGTCCAGCCGGCGACGGTCGTTGATGCCCTGCAACCGCAGACCGTACACCACGTTCTCGTAAATCGACTTGGGGAACGGATTGGGCCGCTGAAACACCATGCCCACCTGCCGGCGCAGGGCCGCCACATCCACCCCCTTGCCATAGATGTTCTGCTCGTGCAGCAGTATTTCGCCCTCGATACGGCAATTATCCACCAGATCGTTCATCCGGTTGATACAGCGTAACAGGGTGGACTTGCCGCAGCCGGACGGACCGATAAAGGCGGTCACCTGGCCCCTGGCGATATTCATGTCCACATCGAACAGCGCCTGCTTGCTACCGTAGAACAGATTCAGGCCGCGGATCTCCAGCGCCGTCTGCTCCCGGGTCAGCCGACTGATATCGAGCGTCTCATCCTGGTTCATGGTGGTTGCTACATTAATCATCTTGTTACCTCAAAGCGATGGCTGTCTCGGTCTTACTGATCAAGAGAGCGGAATTTTTCACGCAGGTGATTACGAATACCGATAGCGGTCAGGTTAAGACCGACGATCACCGTCACCAGCAGGAAGGAGGTGGCGTACACCAGCGGTCGCGCTGCCTCTACGTTGGGGCTCTGAAAACCCACATCGTAAATATGAAAACCCAGGTGCATGAACTTGCGTTCCACATGCAGGTAGGGAAAATTACCGTCCACCGGCAGGTTGGGCGCCAGCTTGACCACACCCACCAGCATCAGCGGCGCCACTTCACCTGCCGCCCGGGCGATGGCCAGAATAAGGCCGGTCATGATGGCCGGGCTGGCCATGGGGATCACGATGCGCCACAGGGTCTCGGCCTTGGTGGCGCCCAGCGCCAGCGAGCCCTGACGCACCGAGCTCGGAATGCGCGACAGCCCTTCTTCGGTGGACACTATCACCACCGGCAGGGTCAGAATGGCCAGGGTCAGCGCCGACCACAAGACCCCGGGCGAACCGAAGGTCGGGGTGGGCAGCGACTCGGGATAGAACAGCTGATCGAGCGAGCCCCCTACCATGTAGACGAAGAAGCCCAGACCGAACACCCCGTACACGATGGACGGCACCCCCGCCAGGTTAATCACCGCGATGCGGATGATCTTGGTCAGGTTGTTCTTGCCCGCGTACTCGTGCAGATAGATGGCCGCCACCACCCCCAGCGGGGTCACGATAATGGCCATCAGTATCACCATGAACACGGTGCCGAAAATCGCCGGAAAGACGCCGCCCTCGGTGTTGGCCTCGCGCGGCTCACCGCTGACAAACTTGCCGATCTCCGTGAACCAGTGCAGCGTCTTGGCCACCAGGCCCATGTCGTTGGGCCAGGCCACATCCAGCACATTGCCCAGCGAAATCGTCACTTCCTGGCCTCGCATGTCCCGCACCACCACACTATCGCGGCGCGCCTCTTCACGCAGGGCAAACAGCTCTTTTTCCAGCACCTGATAATCGGCTCTGAGCTGTTGTTCCTCGATCCGGATATCGGCCAGTGCCTCATCGGTCGCTTCGCCATCCAGTTCCAGCCGGCGCTGCTTGAGACGCAGCTTTTCCAGCTCGAAGTTGATGGTGCCGATCTCGCCCCGCTGCAGGGCTTTCATCTGGCTGTTCAGCTCACCGACCCGGTCAATACGCTCCTTGAGCTGTTCGCGTACCTCGCCACCGACTACGCTGTCGCCTTCCAGTACCCGTTCGACATAACCGTAAAAGTTACCGTGATTGGAACGTTCGAACACAGCAAGATTGGCCGGCTGCTCGCGGGAGACAATATCGGTTTCCAGCAACCAGCGAAAGTCGAGCTGCACAAACTCCCGGTTACCGGTCTTGACCAGATAACGGGTCAGGGTATCGGAGGTGACCCCTTCCAGTGCCAGGCCCGAACCGCGCAACTGGGCCAGCGGTACCGCTTCCCGGTCATGAATTTCACCGATTACCGTGTAACGCTCGCCCTCAGCCGAGCTGATTTGCCATTCATAGATGGCATGCGGCCAGAAAAACGTCAGGCCCCGCCAGCCAATCAACAACAACAACCCCAGCACCGCCACCAGACTGAGGCTGACTGCGCCGCCGGTCATCCAGATCCAGGGCGCTCCCGATTTAAACCATTTCGTCATGCGTCGTCCCGCCCTTACATTGAACTGTATTTGTCACGCAGCCGCTGGCGAACAAACTCCGCGACCGTGTTGAACATGAAGGTGAATACAAAGAGCACGAAGGCCGCCAGAAACAGTACCCGGTAATGGGAGCTGTTCACCTCGGCTTCCGGCATTTCCACCGCGATATTGGCGGCCAGGGTACGCATGCCGTTGAAGATGCTGAGATCCATCACCGGCGTATTACCGGTGGCCATCAGCACTATCATGGTCTCGCCCACGGCCCGGCCCAGCCCCATCATCACCGCCGAAAAAATACCGGGGCTGGCGGTCAACATCACTACCCGGGTCAGGGTCTGCCAGGTGGTCGCTCCCAGGGCCAGAGAGCCGTTGGTCAGGTGCCGGGGCACCGAGAACACGGCATCTTCGGCAATGGAGAAGATGGTCGGGATGACCGCAAAGCCCATGGCGATACCCACCACCAGCGAGTTGCGCTGATCGAAGCCGATACCCAGCTCGTTGGTAAGGAAGCTGCGGGCGTTGCCGCCGAAAAACATGGTTTCCACCGCAGGGCTGAAGGCGAAGGACATCCAGCCCACCAGCACTACCAGCGGCAGCAACAGGATGCACTGCCAGCCTTCGGGCACCGCGTTACGGATGTTTTTGGGCAGATGGTGCCAGCCAAAGGCCATCAGCAATATCGATACCGGCAACATCACCAGCAGGATAACGATACCCGGCAAATGGGTTTCTATCAGTGGCGCCAACCAGAGACCGGCCAGAAAGCCGAGGATCACCGTCGGCAGCGCCTCCATTATTTCCACCGTCGGCTTGACCACCTTGCGCAAGCCCGGCGACATGAAGTATGCGGTGTAAACGGCACCGGCAATGGCGATGGGCACCGCAAACAAGAGCGCATAGAAGGCCGCCTTGAGGGTACCAAAAGAGATGGGCACCAGACTCAACTTGGACTCGAAATCGCTGCTGCCGGAGGTGGACTGCCACACATATTGCGGCTCGGGATAGCCTTCGTACCACACCTTGGTCCACATGGCGCGCCAGGTCACTTCCGGATGCTCGTTTTCCACATGGAAGGTGGACAGCTTGTCGCCATCGAGCAGCAGCAGCATGGAATTACGGGGCGATATCGCCAGCGCCGAAACGTTATCTCCGGCCAGTTTTTCGGAGAACAGACGAGAGCCGCCTGTGGTATGGAAGATATCCAGGCTACCGTTGCTCGAGGCGGTGACAAAGCCCTTGCGGTTCACCTCGGAGGTGATCTGCTCGATGGCGCCATCAGCCTCGAACTCCCGGATAAAGGTGAATTCACGCTTACCGTCACGGGTGACCTCGAACCACTGGGACACCTTGCCGTTGTCGTTGGCCACCAGCAGTGAATTACCACCGGACAGCAGACTCAGGGAACTGATGTTGCCGCCGGCGGCATTCATCGCCAGCACGTTACGCAGCCGTACCTTGTTGATGTTACGTACGTCATAGATATAAACGTCGTTGTGGCTGCGCACGAACAGGAAGCGCAGGTTAGGGGTCAGCAACAGCTGATCCACCTGCTCGGGCAAGCCCGGAATCGTCACCTGAGTGGGCTTGAGTTCAATCTCGCCGGTGATGAAGTTTTCCTTGCCGGCAAAGCGGGTCAGGATGCCGGTACCCTCATCGGTGAGGGCGGCCGCTGCCAGATTATCTCCATTGCGCGCTATGGTGAGCTGGCTCAGACGACGCTGTTGCTCATCCAGCACCAGAGGCTGTTCGCCGAAGGGGAACTCCACCTCGGGCACTATGGTGCGGACATTATCCGGATAACTGACGTTGAATTTGGGTGACAGCACCATGAAACGACCATCGGCCAGGCCATAGGCGACCATCTTGTCGGTCATGCTGCTGGCGACACTGGTCACCTCACCCTCGACCTTGAGGCTGTAGACCCGCTTGCCCTTCTCGGGCAGCGAATAGAAGTTCACTTCGCCCCTGTCGTTGAAGCGATACACCAGCTCATTCTGCTCTTCAATGCCCAGCAATGCCGTGTTGCCAATGCTGGTGCCGGACTCGGCCAGGCTGAATTGTGGTCCCGGCTCGACGCGGGCATCGTCAAAAATCGGCTTCACCACATACAGCAGGTAGAAAAAGATCAGCAGCAGCGCCACCAGCACCAGGATGCCGCCTGTGGTCACGCCTATGTGCGCCAGCCGGTCTTTAAACCAGCGTCTGCGGCTGCCCGACAGCGCCAGGCTTTGGGTTTCGGTCGACATCAGTCACCTCGATAGATTTCCAGTTACGGTTATTCTATGGCAGATAAATGACAATATTGTTACATCCGAGAACCGTGAGCTGGATGCCGGTAAAAAATATCGGAACCGTCTATCTTCAACGGGTGAGCCATGTCTTTTTAAGAGTGTATTTTTACAAGGAAGGAGAAAGCCCATGAAAACTCTGGTCGCCACCCTGATAGGTCCCGACAAGACCGGCCTGGTCAAACAACTGGCCACGCTTATCAAACAACACCACGGCAGCTGGCAGGCCAGCGCCATGAGCGAGCTGGCCGGCTACTTCGCCGGTATCGTCGAAATACGGGTGCCGGAAGAGCACAGCGAGTCTCTGGGTCAGGCCTTGCAACAACTGCCCCACTTCCAGGTACAGCTGGTGGAAGGCAAGCAGGTGGCGCAGCCCGGCCAGCAACTCAAGCTGACCGTGACCGCCAACGACCGACTGGGCATCATCGACGAGGTCACCGACGTGTTGAAGCAGCTCAACATCAGCGTGAAAACCCTCAAGACCGACAGTTATCCGGCGCCCACCACCGGCACCATGCTGTTTGAAGCCAACAGCACCCTGACCTTGCCCCATGGCCAGACCCTGAGCGACTTGCAGGCACGACTGGAAGCCCTCAGCGACGATTTGGTAGTGGACATCGATGTCATGTGAAAGCCGCTAAGAACGGTGGTTTGAATGGGATTGGTATTACTCCGCCGCCTGTTTGCGGGCGGCTTTTTTCTCTGCCCGGCGGCGCTTGAAGAAGGCGCTGAGCTGGGAGGCACAGTCTTCGGCCAACAGGCCCGACTGCCAGGCCACCAGATGATTCAGCCCGGGAGTGGCCAATAGCTGCAGCACCGAGTCTACCGCCCCGGTCTTGGCATCGGCGGCACCGTACACCAGCCGTTGAATACGGCTGTGTACCATGGCCCCGGCGCACATCATGCAAGGCTCCAGGGTCACATAGAGGGTAGAGTCCAGCAGCCGGTAATTGCCGATAGCCTGTCCGGCCTGACGCAACGCCATGATTTCGGCATGAGCGGTGGCATCATGGCTGCCGATGGACCTGTTCCAGCCCTCACCGATACATTCGCCATTCAGTACCACCAGGGCTCCCACCGGTACTTCGCCTTCCGCTTCGGCCTTTGCCGCCAGCATCATGGCCCGGCGCATCCAGTATTCGTCTTGTTCGTTCATTACCGCCTCCGTTGGCCGCGTATTATGGCAAAAGACGAACCGGCTGTAAGCAAGGGTTGCCATTAATCACCCTCCGTACAAGACGGAATATCCGCTGAAAAGACCGAAAAAACATACAACCGAACAAGAAAACGGCAAACAAACCCGAATACAGAAAAGAGACTTGCAGCACCCAAGCCGCCCCTATATAGTGAGCCCCGATTCGGCGTGTAGCGCAGCTTGGTAGCGCACTAGCATGGGGTGTTAGGGGTCGGAGGTTCGAATCCTCTCACGCCGACCAAATCAAATAAAAAACCCACCTTACGGTGGGTTTTTTATTGCCTGCCATTTGAAGCAAGAAAGAAGAATCGCCTCACGACCGGCGCTTGTCCCTCTCATTACCTCTTTCTCGCACTACACCTTTCTCTCACTACATCGTTAAAGCTTGTATTCCATCATAATCACCGATACCTGCTCGCCTCTGTGTTCAAGCTCACGCTGCTCCAGGAACACAAACCCCATACGCTCGAAAAATGGTCGCGCGGTAATGCTGGCCTCGCAATAGAGTCGATGCAAGCCGCGAAAGGATGCCTCGGCTTTCAGTCGCTGCATCAGCGCCCGGCCAACCCCCTCGCCCTGATGGGCATGATGCACATAAAACAGCCCGATACGGCCATCGTCCCCCAGCTCGGCAAAGCCCAGCAGAAACTTGCCGTCCATCGCCACCAGCGGGCGGGTGCGGATAAAACGACTGACCCAGCGCGGTTCGTCATATTCATCAGGCGCCAATACCGCCAGTTCATTCGCGCTGTAATCGACCTGGTTGATGCGGTGCACTGTGTCATGGAACAAACGCCAGATATTGCTCGTTTCACCGCTGCGGATCTTCCTGATTTCCATGCTGACTCCTGCCCATACCTGTGTAGGCCTGTACCTATACTCTCCCTATCTAGCCACAGTTACCTGAAATAAAAAAGCGGCTTGATTGCCGCTTTGCCATATTTATTGCTCATATCGACAGATTCACTCGAGTTCAGGTAGTCGTTTTCGCTGGCGAGGCAGTTTAAACGACAGCACCGCTGCCTCCAGCAGCAGGCTATCAATAAGGGTTTCATATGGGGAACATATAAAAAGAATGCAAAAAAAACCCGGGGAAAACCCCGGGAATCATGACTACGACGGTAGTGCTATCAAATGACTTAATTCAAACCCAG
>JBFGZI010000062.1:0-9910 GCA_041586855.1 Oceanisphaera sp.
AAACAAAAACGGCGCTCGAAGGCGCCGTTTGCAATCAGCAGTCGCGGTGTCTTACAGACCCAGCTTCTTCTCGAGATAATGAATATTGGTGCCGCCATTGCGGAAATTTTCATCACTCATGATTTCTTTATGCAGCGGTACATTGGTCTTGATGCCTTCTATGACCAGCTCGTTCAGCGCGTGCGTCATGCGGGCGATCGCGATGTCGCGGTTTTCGCCGTAGCAGATCAGCTTGCCGATCATGGAGTCGTAGTAGGGCGGGACCTTGTAGCCGGCATAAATGTGGGAATCCCAGCGTACACCCAGACCACCCGGAGAATGGAACAGGCTGATTTTGCCCGGGCTCGGCACGAAGGTCTGCGGATCTTCGGCGTTGATCCGGCACTCGATGGCATGGCCATGAACCGTTACCTGATCCTGGGTGATGGACAGCGGTTGACCGGCGGCGATGCGCAGCTGCTCCTTGATCAGATCCACACCGGTGACCATTTCGGTGATCGTATGTTCCACCTGAATACGGGTGTTCATTTCGATGAAATAGAACTCGCCGTTTTCGTAGAGAAATTCGAAAGTACCGGCACCGCGGTAGCCGATATCCACGCAGGCGCGGCAGCAGCGTTCGCCGATAAACTTGCGCATTTCGGCGGTAATGCCCGGCGCCGGGGCTTCTTCCACTACCTTCTGGTGGCGACGCTGCATGGAACAATCCCGCTCGCCCAGATGAATGGCCTTGCCCTGACCATCGGCCAGGATCTGCACTTCAACATGACGCGGGTTTTCCAGGTATTTCTCCATGTAAACCATGTCGTTGTTGAAGGCGGCTCCGGCCTCGGCCTTGGTCATGGCGATGGAGTGTTCGAGCTCGCTTTCGGTATGCACAACGCGCATACCGCGACCGCCGCCGCCGCCGGCGGCCTTGATGATCACCGGGTAACCGATGCGCTTGGCAATGGCGGCATTTTTCTTGGCGTCGTCACCGATGGGGCCGTCGGAGCCGGGTACGCAAGGTACGCCGGCCTTCTTCATGGCGGCAATGGCGCAGACCTTGTCACCCATCAGACGGATGGTATCGCCTCGGGGACCGATGAAGATGAAACCGGACTTTTCTACCTGGTCGGCAAAGTCGGCATTCTCGGCCAGAAAGCCGTAACCCGGGTGAATTGCCACCGCATCGGTCACTTCGGCAGCGGCGATGATGGAGGGAATGTTCAGGTATGACTGATGGGACTGATTGCCACCAATACAGATGGACTCGTCTGCCAGCAGTACATGCTTGAGCTCACGGTCGGCGGTGGAGTGCACGGCAACCGTTTTGATCCCGAGCTCTTTACAGGCGCGCAGGATCCGCAGGGCAATTTCACCGCGGTTGGCGATGACTACTTTATCCAGCATGAGAATTCCTTATTCGATGATGAACAGCGGCTCGTCGAACTCGACCGGCTGGCCGTTGTCGATCAGGATGGCCTTGATCACGCCGGATTTATCGGCTTCGATCTGGTTCATCATCTTCATGGCTTCAACGATGCACAGGGTATCGCCCACGTTGACGGTCTGGCCCACTTCGGCAAAGTTCTTGGCACCGGGGCTGGAGGCACGGTAGAAGGTACCGACCATGGGGGAACGCATTATATGACCACTGATGGCCGGTTCGGCGGCTTCGGCTGCAGCAGCCGGTGCCAGTGCAGCTGCCATGGCGGGGGCAGGAGCCGGAGCAGGAGCGGCTTGTATCTGCTGATACTGGGGCTGCATGACCTGGCCGGGGTTACCGTAACGGCTGATGCGAACGGACTCTTCACCTTCGGAAATTTCCAGCTCGGCGATGCCGGATTCTTCTACCAGTTCGATCAGTTTTTTGATTTTACGAATATCCATGAGCGTTCTCTTGTTTTGTTAGTACTGTGCTGAGGGGTTAACGACGGGCCAGATGGCGTGCCGCCGCTTCCAGGGCAAATTCGTAACCATCGGCGCCAAAACCACAGATCACACCTGTCGCCTTGTCGGCCAGGTAGGAATGATGGCGGAAAGGCTCGCGGGCATGCACATTCGACAGATGCACTTCGATAAAGGGGATATTAACCCCCAGCAGGGCATCACGAATGGCGACGCTGGTGTGCGTGAAGGCGGCGGGATTGATGATGATAAAATCCTGCTTGCCATAGGCCTGGTGGATGGCGTCGATCAGTTGATGTTCCGCATTGGATTGCAGGTGGCTGAGTTCGATATCGCGCTCGGCTGCCTGCTCGGTCAGTCGGGTAACGATGTCGTTCAGGCTGTTCTGGCCATAGATACCGGGTTCGCGCTGACCCAGGAGGTTTAGATTGGGTCCGTTCAGCAACAGAATTCGGAATTTATTGGTCATTGTGCAGCAATCCTCGGCAATCTTGCAGTGTTCACATCGAGTAACAGGGAGACTAGCCGTTTTTACCCATTTCTGGCAAATAAAATCGTACGGCTCGACCCAGACCGGCCAATTATAGTGATTTCGTGAAAATTGGCAGCAATTTACTGGTCTAATCACTGATTGCAGCTTAAAGCCCGCTAACAGGCGCGGTGTTCCGGTTTTGGCCGAGAGGTGACCGCAATAAAAACGCCGCCCGAAGGCGGCATTTTGTGTGTCGAGGCTGTCTCGGTCAGGCGACGCGGCTGCGTTCCTCGATCAGACGATCGACCACGGCCGGATCCGCCAGGGTGGAGGTATCGCCCAAAGTGCCGGTGTCGCCGGTGGCAATCTTGCGCAGTATGCGACGCATGATCTTGCCGGAGCGGGTCTTGGGCAGGCCTTCGGCCCAGTGGATGACGTCCGGGGTGGCGATGGGGCCGATTTCCTTGCGTACCCAGTCCTTCACCTCTTTATGCAGCTCGGCGGAGGGGACTTCGCCGGCGTTGAGAGTGACGTAGGCGTAGATGCCCTGGCCCTTGATGTCGTGCGGTACGCCGACCACCGCCGCTTCGGCGATTTTCGGATGCGCCACCAGGGCCGATTCTATCTCGGCGGTGCCCATGCGGTGTCCTGACACGTTGAGTACGTCATCCACCCGACCGGTGATCCAGTAATAACCGTCTTCGTCACGACGGGCGCCGTCACCACTGAAATAGGTGCCGGGGAAGGTAGAGAAATAGGTCTGCTCGAAGCGGTCGTGATCGCCGAAGATGGTGCGCATCTGGCCCGGCCAGGAGTCCAGGATCACCAGGTTGCCGTCGGTCACGCCGTCCAGTACTGTGCCTTCACCATCCACCAGTGCCGGCTGCACGCCGAAGAAGGGGCGGGTGGCGGAGCCTGCTTTAAGCAGGGTGGCGCCGGGCAGCGGGCAGATAAGAATGCCGCCGGTCTCGGTCTGCCACCAGGTATCGACGATGGGGCAGCGCTCGTCACCGATCACCCGGTAGTACCATTCCCAGGCTTCCGGGTTGATGGGCTCGCCCACCGAGCCCAGCACGCGCAGGCTGGCACGGCTGGTGCCTTCTACTGCCTCGTCACCCTTGGCCATGAAGGCGCGGATGGCGGTGGGCGCGGTATAAAGAATGTTGACCTGATGCTTGTCGACTATCTGGGCCATGCGGTTGGTCTTGGGATAGTTGGGCACGCCTTCAAACATCAGGGTGGTGGCGCCGTTGGCCAGCGGGCCATAAAGAATGTAAGTATGGCCGGTGACCCAGCCGACGTCGGCAGTACACCAGTGCACATCACCCTCGTGGTAGTCGAAAATGTACTTGAAGGTCATGGCCGCATACACCAGGTAACCGCCGGTGGTGTGCAACACGCCCTTGGGCGTGCCGGTAGAGCCGGAGGTATAGAGGATGAACAGCGGATCTTCGGCGTTCATCTCGGTGGGCGGGCAGTGGGCATCGACCTGGGTGACGGCCTCGTGCCACCAGATATCACGGTGTTCAAACCAGGCTACATTACCGCCGGTGCGGCGATAGACGATAACCTTACAGTCTTCGCTGACGCCGGGTTTGGCCAGGGCGGCGTCCACATTGGCCTTGAGGGCGACGGTACGGCCGCCACGCAGGCCTTCGTCGGCGGTGATCACCAGTTTGGCCTCGGAGTCGATGACGCGGCTGGCCAGGGCGTCGGGAGAGAAACCACCGAATACCACCGAATGCACGGCGCCGATGCGGGCACAGGCCAGCATGGCCACGGCGGCTTCTACCACCATGGGCATATAGATGCTGACCACGTCGCCTTTTTTCACGCCCTGGGCTTTTAGTACGTTGGCAAAGCGGCACACCTGCTCGTGCAGTTCGCGATAGGTGACTTTCTTGTCGTCGTCCGGGCTGTCGCCTTCCCAGATGATGGCGACCTCGTCGGCCTTGGTGGCCAGGTGCCGGTCTATACAGTTGGCGGACAGGTTAAGAGTACCGTCTTCAAACCACTTGATGCTGATGTGGCCGGGATCGTAAGAGGTGTTCTTTACCTTGGTATAGGGTTTGATCCAGTCTACCTGCTTGCCCTGCTCACCCCAGAACTTGTCCGGGTTTTCGATGGACTCCTGATACATGCGCTGATAACCCGCATCGTCTATCAGGGCATGTTCGGCAAACTGTGCCATGACGGGATGAACCTTGACTTCACTCATTATTCCGCTCCTTGGGGTATATCCAATAACTATTGTGTAACAAGGTGACGCAGATGGTCGCCATGCTCAATTAGACTTTTGGCTAGCCAGGTCACATTTCTAGCATAAACCGGGTGGCCTTGTTACCGCTTTGTTTCGAAATATAATGGCGGATAATCGAGATTCATCCGTGTTTTGTACCTATTCAATTAAACAATTGATCTGTTTAATTGTCATATAAACCCCGAACAAAGGGCCCGCTCCGCCGACTCGCTCAAGCACCTCCCTGTGACGCTCAGCACATGACATCCGACCGCTATGGACGGCGGGAGTGCCAGCATTGCAGGAGCTTTTGTTGGCCCTGTCATGTGATGGTCGGTGGAGCAGATCCCTTTGTTCTCCTTGATGCTCCGGAGTTGCCTGTTGGCGCCGTCTGCTGGCTGATCGGTGCTCAAGAAGAGGCCACAGAGAACGCCTCCCACGACCGTGACATGCCATGGATGGCATGTCCGAGCCCCCAGGGATGGGTTCATGGCGTGTCGTGGGAGGCGGCTGTGTTGCCTCTGGAGTACGGATCCAAAAGGTGATCAGATCCTTACTGGGATTGCTTTTACTTACAGCAAAAACCGCTCGGCGAAATAGATGACGATGAGATAACGCACCGACTTGCCGATAAATACCAGTAGGATGAACGGCAGCAGGCGCACCTTCATGATGCCGGCGATAAAGGTCAGGGCGTCGCCACCCACCGGGGCCCAGGCCAGCAGCAGCGACCAGACGCCGAAACGCTGAAACCAGCGTTGGGCCCGCTCCAGTTGCTTGTCCTTGATGGGAAACCAGCGTTTGTGTTTGTAATGCAGCAGGTATTTGCCCAGCCACCAGTTGACCACGGAACCCAGGGTATTGCCGACGCTGGCCAGGGCCCACAGCAGCACCACCGCATCGGGTTGACGGGTCAGCACCGCCGCCAGCACCACCTCGGAATAAAAGGGCGCTATGGTGGCGGCGAGCAGGCTGCTGGCAAAGACAATCAGATAATCAAGCATCATGTACTCAAGGATAAAGTCGTTCGGGGCGGGCGGCGCGGGCCAGCCGGACCAGGGTGCGGAAGAGGGCGCGCTGATGGCCGAGATAGGGCAGGTATTCCGGGTGCCACTGCACCCCCAGCATATAGTGCTCGCCCCGATTTTCGATGGCCTGCACAAAGCCGTCCAGATCCCGGGCCGCCACCGTCAGGCCGTCACCCAGCCGGTCCACCGCCTGATGATGCAGGCTGTTGATGCGCCAGCGCGATTGGCGAATGCTGTCATGCAGCCGGCCCGGGCCACAGCCGACGGCGGTCTTGCGCGGCAAGGGGGTACGGCGGTTGGAGGTATGGCGGCGCAGCGGCCGGATATCCGAATGCAGGGATCCGCCCAGCACCACGTTGATAAGCTGGGCGCCGCGGCAGATGCCGAGCAGCGGCAGTTGAGTGTCCAGCGCATGCTCGATCAGCTCGATTTCGAAGGCGTCCCGCTCGGGGTCGGCCGGTGCCCGGCCTGTGTCTTCGCCATAGAGGGCGGCATCGATATCGTCGCCACCGCCGATGATCAGCCCCTGCAGCTTGTCCCGCTTGTGAGGCTGAAAGGTGGACGGCGTCAGCCGCAGCGCCCGACCGCCGGCCAGAAAAATGGCCAGCCGGGTGGCCCACCAGGCCCAGGGCAGCCGGCTGTCGGGGCCGGTCACGCCAATCAGCGGAGCCATGGCGTGACCTTGCTCACCCAGGGATCAAGAAAGTCGGGCGTCAGGCTGTCCAGATGGGCGGCATAGTGCCGACACAGTTGATCCAGCCGGCGCTCATCGTTGGCCAGCATTTCCACCTGCAGCCAGCCGGTCCAGGCGTGCTGCAACGACCAGCGCGGATTGTCGATATCGGAGTTGGGTAGCCGGTAGTGCAGGGTCGGCCTTTTGTTGACCTTGTCATCCTGCACCAGCTGTTGCACCCGGGCCTCGTCGTGCCAGGCCAGCATGGGCAGCAGATCCAGAGCGCGGTTGCGGCTGGGGTTGGCGGCCAGATAATCTTCGCTGAATTGTGGCAAGTCGGGCCAGTAGTCGAGGTCGATCACCCGGCGGCTGTAGTCTTTGGAAAAGTTGCGGATATAGGGCGACAGCTTGCGGGCCGCGACTATGTCTTCCCGCTGCTCCAGCCAGTCATGCAGACACAGATAGGCCTTGAAGTAGCGCAGCAGGGTGAGGTTGTCGGTGTCCGGCAGTTCCGGGTTCAGGTGCAGGCCAAAGGCATAATGCAGGGCGTGACGGGTACCTTTGGCGCCACTGGCACGCAGCCGCTCAAACAGGGCGTCCAGCGGGGCGAGCCGAGAGAGCGGTAGCGGGGGGCTCACCAGCTCCAGCGGTACCAGCTGAAAGGCCAGGGTGCCCAGCAGCTCGGTGGCGGCCTGCTCCAGCTCGCCCGGCGGCTGCCGGAGCTGAACCCGGGCCAGCCGTTTAAGGTAGTCGAAGTCCAGCTCGGCCCGAAAGGTACCGAGCGGGGTGTCGACTTCTATTTCGTATTCCGAGCAATGGCGCAGGCTACCGTCCAGTTGCTCGGCTATCAGCCCGGCCAGCCGGGGCAGAGACAGGCCGTTGAGTTCCAGCTCCACGCCGAGACGACGTTCCTGGCCGGAGGCCGTGTGCCTGTGTTCGGGTAAGCGGTATGCCATGCATTGCTCCTGTCGGTTAACAGACCCTAGCATCAGCCCGATTGTTGCCACCACCAGTAAAGTGCAAAGCCGGCCCAGCTCAGGGCAAGCAGCAACCAGGGCAGCCAGGCCTGGGAGGTAGTGGGCTCCGGCGCCGCTTCCTGCTCGCCGGTCTCGTTGTTGTCATCGGGCTGCTGCTGGCGAAGCTGCTGTTTTTTGGCCTTGTCGGCGGCGCGAGCGCGGGCCTTGTGCTGCTTCTTGTATTCTTCTATGCCTTTCTGGATACCCTGGTTGATGAGCCGGGTCTGCTCCTTGGTCTGCCCCGGACGCTGGGTCGCCTTGGCGATGCGTTCGGCCTCTTCCCGGGTCTCGGGCGAGGGGGCGGTTTTCCTGTTCTTGTTATAAGCCATTATTGGGCCACCATTATTGTGCCACTATCACTGTGCCACCGTCACTGTGCAACATTGTTGAGATAATGAATATCCAGGCTGAACATGGCAAGCAGTAGGTCGGCGGCGGCGGCATAGAAGCCGAGTGAGTCTTTTTGCTGGCAGGCGTTCGCGAAGGGCGGCAGCCAGTCGATCAACAGCTGATTGGCCAGCTCCCGTTGCTTGTCCAGCAGGGCGACGCGATCGGCCTCGTTGTCGGCGGCGGCACCGGCCAGGGCGAGGGTAGCCATCATCTCCAGCTGGTTGCAGGCGTTGAGCGGGTCGTCGTCTTCCAGGCGGGTGCCGTGCTGATGCAGCAGTGTGCTCATCAGTATCATCGCCTCGTCCTCCAGCTGAGTCAGGGACGCGGTATCAAGCAGTGAGGCGTTGCCAAACAGCCGACGATAGTGTTCGCTCAGCTCGGCCTGGGGCTTACCCAGCTCCAGTACCCGGCCAGCCTGCCGGCGAAAGGCTTCGCTGGCGTCCTGCAGCGGATCCAGGGTTGCCAGACTATCGAGGAAGGCATGCATGTCATAACCACCGAACTCGCGAATGTCTTCATCGGTCAGCGGGGCCGCCAACAAGGCGGTAAACCAGTGATACAGCTCGGCTCGACGGTGCGAGGTCACCATAAAATCTTGCATATTATCCTCAACGACGGTGAGAGCCGCTCAGCCTTGGGCCGAGGTTCCGGCTAAAAGACTCTATTCTATCGGGTTTAACGGTCAGATCTACCCTGGCTGCCGGTGAAGCAATGGGCATTAAAGTGTTGCTTAATATTCAACTTTTTGTAAAATTTTCAACTTAAAGATAAATAAATGTTGTTAACTGGCGTCCCGGGGCTAGGCCAAGACCGGCCTTAAGGGTACACTCGGGACTTCAGTGAACACCCCCATGTGAGTCAGGAGAGACGGATGTTAAAGCGTGAAATGAATATCGCCGATTATGATCCTCAGCTGTGGCAGGCCATCTGTGATGAAACCCAGCGTCAGGAAGAGCATATCGAACTGATTGCTTCCGAGAACTACACCAGCCCGCGCGTGATGCAGGCTCAGGGTTCTCAGTTGACCAACAAGTATGCCGAAGGCTATCCGGGCAAGCGTTTCTACGGCGGCTGTGAATATGTCGACATCGCCGAAGAGCTGGCCATCGAGCGCGCCAAGGAGCTGTTCGGTGCCACCTATGCCAACGTGCAGCCGCACTCCGGCTCCCAGGCCAACTCCGCCGTCTTCATGGCGCTGGTCAAGCCCGGCGACACCGTCATGGGTATGAACCTGGCTCACGGTGGTCACCTGACTCACGGCTCTCCGGCCAACTTCTCCGGCAAGATGTACAACATAGTGCCTTACGGCATCAACGAAGCCGGCGTGATCGATTACGAAGAAATGGAGCGTCTGGCGGTCGAGCACAAGCCGAAGATGATCATCGGTGGTTTCTCCGCCTTCTCCGGCATCGTCGACTGGGCGCGCATGCGTGAAATCGCCGACAAGGTTGGTGCCTGGTTCATGGTGGACATGGCCCACGTTGCCGGTCTGATTGCCGCCGGTCACTACCCGAGCCCCATCGCCCACGCCCATGTGGTGACCACCACTACCCACAAGACCCTGGCCGGCCCCCGTGGCGGTCTAGTGCTGTCTGCTGCCAACAACGAAGAACTGGAGAAGAAGCTGAACTCTGCCGTCTTCCCCGGTGGTCAGGGCGGTCCCCTGATGCACGTTATCGCCGCCAAGGCCGTTGCCTTCAAGGAAGCGCTGGAGCCCGAGTTCAAGGAATACCAGGGCCGCGTGCTGAAGAACGCCCAGGCCATGGCCGATGCCTTCCAGCAGCGTGGCTACAAGGTGGTTTCCGGTGGTACTTACAACCACCTGTTCCTGCTCGATCTGATCGACAAGGGCATCACCGGTAAAGAAGCCGACGCCGCTCTGGGCCGTGCCTTCATCACCGTGAACAAGAACGCCGTTCCCAACGACCCGCGCTCTCCGTTCGTGACCTCCGGTATTCGTCTTGGTACCCCGGCGGTAACCCGTCGTGGTTTCAATGAAGCCGACGTCCGCGAACTGGCCGGCTGGATCTGTGATGTGCTGGACGACATCAACGACGAAGCCACCATCGCCCGCGTGAAAGAGCAGGTGCTGGACATCTGCCGTCGTCACCCGGTTTACGCGTAACACGTATCGGGATTAGGGACTAGGGATCGGGGACTTGTGTTCCCGGTCCCTTTTTTATCCCCAATCCCTAATCCCCA
>JBFGZI010000063.1:0-9866 GCA_041586855.1 Oceanisphaera sp.
GGCAGCTTATGACTGACAGCCTGTCTCTTAGGGTCTGTTGATCTTAATGATGTCATCAGGCAAAGCGCACTGCTCAGCCGACACGCCGTAACCCCCTCCCTGGGGGCTCAAACCGCGCCATCCTTGGCGCGGCCGGGAAGTGCTCCTGCCGTCCAGGCATTCCCACCATCCATGGCGGTCAGATGGTCGGTTGAGCAGACACCCTTTGCCCTCCCGTCAGCAGCGGAGTGATCTGTCAGTGGTGCTCACCGACGACTCGGAGCCTAAAAAGAGGTGGCTGGGATAGCCTCAGCCGACCATCACATGACAGGACGTCATGTGCTGAGCGTCGCAGGGATGCGGTTTAGCGTGTCGGAAGAGGCTACCCAGTTACCTCTGAGCATATTTTACGGACTGACAGACTTGTGACTAAGAGACAAACTGACAGCTTACCGCTTTGTTTTATGGGGAATGAAATGACATGAGCACTCTGAGTCTGGACTTCGAACAGGACGACTTTCGCCCGCTGGCGGCGCGGATGCGACCTCAGCGGCTGGAGCAATACCTGGGCCAGGCGCATATTCTGGGGCCGGGTAAGCCACTGCGCCGGGCGCTGGAAGCCGGGCACTGTCATTCCATGATTTTGTGGGGGCCGCCGGGTACCGGCAAGACCACCCTGGCCGAGCTGATTGCCCACTACTGTGATGCTCAGGTAGAGCGGGTGTCGGCGGTGACCTCCGGGGTCAAGGAGATCCGTGCCGCCATCGAGCGGGCGCGGGAGCACAAGCTGGCCGGCCGGCGCACCATATTGTTTGTGGACGAAGTACATCGCTTCAACAAATCCCAGCAGGATGCCTTTCTGCCTCATATCGAGGATGGCACTGTCACCTTTATCGGTGCCACCACCGAAAACCCCTCTTTCGAACTGAATAATGCACTGCTGTCACGGGCCCGGGTCTATCTGCTCAAGCGGCTGGAGTCGGCAGATATCGAGCAGATGATTGCCCAGGCGCTGACCGACGAACGCGGGCTGGCCGGGCAGGGCATTGTGCTTGGCGACGGCGTACAACGGGCGCTGGCCGAGCTGGTGGACGGCGACGGTCGCAAGGCCCTGAATTACCTGGAGCTGCTGTCGGACATGGCCGAGCAGCATGAGGGTGTTCGTCCCATCGACAAAAGGTTACTGGCGGAAGTGACTGGTGAGCGGCTGGCCCGCTTCGATAACCAGGGTGATCTTTATTACGATCTGATTTCGGCGATACACAAGTCGATCAGGGGCTCGGACCCGGACGCCGGTCTGTACTGGTATGCACGGATGATCAGTGCCGGCTGCGATCCGCTTTATATCGCCCGCCGCCTGCTGGCCATCGCCTCGGAAGACATCGGCCTGGCCGACCCCAAGGCGATGGAGGTGGCGCTGGCCGCCTGGGATTGCTTTACCCGGGTCGGCCCGGCGGAAGGGGAGCGCGCCATCGCCCAGGCCATCGTCTATCTGGCCTGCGCGCCCAAGAGCAACGCCCTTTATACCGCCTGGAAGGCGGCGCTGAAAGATGCCCGCGAGCTGCCCGATTTTGAGGTGCCGGTGCACCTGCGCAACGCGCCCACCAAACTGATGAAAGAGCTGGGCCACGGCGCCGAATATCGTTATGCCCACAACGAGCCGGGCGCTTATGCGGCCGGCGAGACCTATCTGCCTGAAGCCCTGGCAGATCGGCGCTATTATCAGCCCAATGAGCGGGGCTTCGAGCAGAAGATCAGGGCCAAGCTCGACTACCTGAAAAACCTCGACGAGCAGGCCGGTGGCTAGTTGGCTCCCGGCCCGCTAAGCTGATAAACTTGGTGTCGATTTAGTGACTTCCGACCCTGCGTGTGTCACGCAGTACAAGCATCAAATAAGGTAACTCATGCTGGACTCCAAATACCTGCGCGGCGATATCGCCGACACGGCGGCGCGGCTGGCAAGCCGTGGTTTTACACTCGACATCGCCTTGTTCAACAGCCTCGAAGAAAAGCGGAAGTCTCTGCAATCCCGTACCCAGGAACTGCAGGCCGAACGTAATGCCCGCTCCAAGGCTATCGGCCAGGCGGCCCGCAGCGGTGAAGACATAGCCCCGTTGAAGGCGGCGGTGACGGCCATTAACGACGAGCTGGATGGTTGCAAGGTCGAGCTGGACCAGTTGCTGAACGAGATTGAAGCCTTCTGCGCCGCCATTCCCAACCTGCCCCACGAGTCGGTGCCGGTCGGTAAAAACGAAGACGACAACCTGCAGGTTCGCGTCTGGGGTGAGCCCACCTCTTTTGACTTTGAACCTCAGGATCACGTGGCGCTGGGCGAAGCCCTGGCCGGTCTGGACTTCAAGGGCGCGGTCAAGATCTCCGGCTCCCGTTTCGTGATCATGCAGGGCCAGATTGCCCGCATGCACCGGGCTCTGGCGCAATATATGCTGGATCTGCACACCAATGAGCACGGTTACATCGAGTGTTATGTGCCTTATCTGGTGAACAGCGACAGCCTGTACGGCACCGGTCAGCTGCCCAAATTTTCTGCCGATCTGTTCCATACCGCCATCGAGGGCGAAGGGGACGAAGCCGGCAAGACGCGTCGTTTCTCGCTGATCCCCACCTCCGAGGTGCCGCTGACCAACATCGGCCGGGACGAGATCTTCGATGCCAAAGAGCTGCCGCTGAAATTCACCGCCCATACTCCCTGCTTCCGCTCCGAAGCGGGTTCTTATGGTCGGGATACCCGTGGCCTGGTGCGTATGCATCAGTTCGACAAGGTGGAAATGGTGCAGCTGGTTCACCCGGATCACTCCTGGGAGACCCTGGAAGAGATGGTCGGCCACGCCGAGAAGGTACTGCAAGGCCTGAATCTGCCCTATCGGGTGATGGCACTGTGCACCGGCGACATGGGCTTTGGCGCCGCCAAGACCTATGATCTGGAAGTCTGGCTGCCGGCCCAGAACACCTACCGGGAAATTTCGTCGGTCTCCAACTGCGGCGACTTTCAGGCCCGCCGGATGCAGGCGCGGGTACGGGGTGCCGACGGCAAGCCTCAGCTGCTGCACACCCTCAACGGCTCTGGCCTGGCGGTGGGCCGCACCCTGGTGGCGGTACTGGAAAACTACCAGCAGGCAGACGGCCGCATCGCGGTGCCCGAGATCCTGCAGCCCTACATGGGTGGCCTGAAGTTCATCGGCTGAGTCTGGTGACCTGAGTAAAACGAGCCGGGGCCATGCCCCGGCTCGTTTGTTTACGGGGTGTACAGACAGAAGTTAGTTTTATATTGAATGAAATTTATCCGCTTTTTCTTCGCCTTTTGCCGCCCTCCTTTGGTAGAATGCGCGGCATTCAAGAGGTTCCCGGCACGATATGATGGTTTGGATAGACTACGTAATTCTCGGCATTATCGGCCTTTCTGCACTCATCAGCCTGGTCAGGGGATTTGTGAAAGAGGCGATGTCGTTGGCTACCTGGTTGGCCGCTTTCTTCGTTGCCAGTCGTTTTTACGCCGATCTGGCCGTTCATCTCGAGATCTCCGATCCATTATTCCGCAATGGTACAGCCATTGCCATCCTGTTTGTTCTGACCCTGATCCTGGGCGCCCTGATTAATTACATTATCGGTGAACTGGTGACCAAAACCGGGCTTTCTGGTACCGACCGGGTACTGGGCGTTTGTTTCGGGGCAGTGCGGGGCGTGCTTATTGTGGCGGCCCTGTTGTTATTTATCGATACCATGACCGCCTTCGCGCAGAGTGTGTGGTGGCGGGAATCCCGGTTGATCCCGGAGTTTGGTATCGTGATCCAGTGGTTTTTCAGCCTGGTGCAGAATTCATCCAGCTTTTTACCCTCCAAGCCATAATGAATTGAGGAAATTAGGACATGTGTGGGATTGTCGGTATTCAAGGTACGACCCCGGTAAATCAGGCGCTGTATGACGGCCTGACGGTACTGCAACACAGAGGTCAGGATGCGGCCGGTATCGTTACCATTTCGGGGGATACCTTACGCCAGCGCAAGGCCAATGGTCTGGTACGGGACGTGTTTGAAGAGCGTCATATGGAACGTCTGATTGGGAATGTGGGAATTGGCCATGTGCGTTATCCTACTGCCGGCAGCAGCAGCGTGGCCCAGGCGCAGCCTTTCTACGTGAACTCACCGTTCGGTATTGCTCTGGCCCATAACGGCAATCTGACCAATGCCCGGGAGCTGAAAGAAGAACAGTTCCGGGTCGCCCGTCGCCATATCAATACCACTTCCGACTCCGAAGTGCTGCTGAACGTGCTGGCGTACGAGCTGGATCAGCAGACGCAAACCCTGCACCTCGAGCCGGATCATGTGTTTGCCGCCGTGAGCAAGGTGCATGAACAGGTGCGCGGTGCCTATGCTGCCGTGGCGGTCATTATCGGCCATGGCATGGTGGCATTTCGGGATCCCAACGGTATTCGTCCGCTGGTACTGGGCAAGCGAGAAGCCGAAGACGGCAGCACCGAATACATGGTGGCGTCCGAAAGCGTGGCGCTGGATGCGGTGGGCTTCAGCCTGATCCGTGATGTGGCACCGGGTGAAGCTGTATATATCACCAAACAGGGTGAGCTGTTCAGCCAGCAATGTGCCGCCGAGCCGCAGTACCACTCCTGTATCTTTGAATATGTGTATTTTGCGCGCCCCGATTCTTGTATCGACAAGGTATCTGTCTATGGTGCCCGAGTACGCATGGGTCAGAAGCTGGGTGCCAAAATCGCCCGAGAGTGGGAAGACCTGGACATCGACGTGGTGATCCCGATTCCCGAAACCTCCTGTGACATAGCGCTGGAAATTGCCCACAACCTGCAATTGCCTTATCGTCAGGGCTTTGTGAAGAACCGCTATATTGGCCGTACCTTCATCATGCCCGGCCAGCAGCAGCGTCGGCAATCGGTGCGCCGCAAGCTCAATGCCATTCCGTCGGAATTCGCCGGCAAGAATGTACTGCTGGTGGATGACTCTATCGTACGCGGCACCACCTCCGAGCAGATTATCCAGATGGCGCGGGATGCGGGTGCCAAGAAGGTATATTTTGCTTCTGCTGCCCCCGAAATTCGCTTCCCCAACGTCTATGGCATCGACATGCCTTCCGTGAACGAGCTGATTGCCTACGGCCGGGAAGTGGAAGAAATCTGTCAGCTGATTGGGGCCGACGGCCTTATCTACCAGGAGCTGGAAGATCTGGAAGATGCGGTGCGTCACTTCAATCCGGAGCTGCGCCGCTTCGAGACCTCGGTATTTACCGGTGAGTACGTTACTCAGGACGTGAACCAAGAATATCTGGATGAACTGAATGCGTTACGTAACGACAATAGCAAGCAGAATGACAGTATCGACAACAGTCATCTGGAAATCTATAACGAAGGTCAGTAGTCATAACGACCGGGCAATAAAGCAAAAAAAAGGGGTCTGCGGACCCCTTTTTCAATGGTGCGGCGACATGATTCAGTGCGTATAAATGGGCCCGAAGCCGAGGCTCCAGACGATAACGGAGCCGACCATGATGCAAACCAGCAACACCAGGCCACAGGTCACCACCGAGCTGGCGTAGATAAAACCGCGCTCTTCGGGGATATGCATGATGATGGGCACGCCGGAATACAGCAGATAGACCGAATAGCTCAACCCCGCCAGCCCTACCATCATCAGAAAGATGGGCTCGGGATAAAACAGACCCAGTCCGGTCATGAACAGAGGGGTAGCGGTATAGGCGGCCAGCTCCATGCTCTGGGTAAAGCTCGGGTTGGCACCGAAGGTCTTGGCCATCCAGAACGTCAGGTAGGCGAGGGCAAAGACACCGCCAATCAGGGTGAAGTACATACCCACCGACATCACCAGGGCACTTTCGGCGGTCAGCATTATGGTACTGCTGGTGCTGGATCCGAAGTTCCAGCCAATCATGGTTGCGGATATATAGGCCGACACCGTCGGTATCAGCGCGATAAACATCAGGTGTACCAGGCTATAGCTCAGGCTCTCGTGGTGGTGGTCTATGGTATGCCACTCTTCTTTGGGGTGCGCATAAAGACCCCATATATGGTTTAAAATCATAGCGTGCTCCCCTCAAACATCTCCAGTGCCAGACGGCTCCTGCCAGGTGGCAAAACAAGAGTCAACACGGGTTATGCCCGTATTTTCCTCTAACTAGTTATTGGCCAGAGTCTCACTGTCGTCAAGTTTGTCTGCGTATTGACCACAGATTTGCAGCGCGGCTTAACTATAATGTCTGCGGATGAATATCCAGCTCGTCCACAAAACGCTCCACGCTTATCTCTGCCTGTTTCACTGCGTCGAAGGTGGCGATATGGAGGACGGCGTCCCCTTCGTTCACCAACGGCATGGTCAGACAACCAATCACTATGCCTCCCTTGGGGGCGACCACTTCACAGACCTCCGCACCCAGCGGCGCGGTAATGGTACCCAGGCACTCACCCTTGCTTACCCTGTCACCCAGTCGGGCCTTGAGATGTAAAAGACCGTCTTGCTCGGCGCGGATCCAGGCACTGGATTTGGCGATCATCGGATTCATGCGGACTTTTGTTACCGTGGGTTTCAGCATGCCGAGGGTGCGCATCACATTCAGAACGCCGCGGGTACCGGCCTTGATGGCAACAGAGTCGAAGCGCAGGGCTTCGCCGGCTTCATACAGGATCACCGGAATGTCGCGGCTTTCTGCCACTGCCCGCAGCGAGCCATCACGGATGCTGGAGTCCAGGATCACCGGCGCGCCGAAGCTCTCGGACATCTGCCGTGTGATGTTGCAGTCCAGTTGGGCCCGGATCTGGGGCAGGTTGGAGCGGTGGATGGCGCCGGTGTGCAGGTCTATGATGTGCGAGCATTTGCTGACGATTTCATCGACGAAAAAATGCGCCACCCGCGAGCCGAGCGAGCCTTTTACCGAGCCCGGAAAACAGCGGTTCAGATCCCGCCGGTCCGGCAGATAGCGGGATTTGTGGATAAAGCCGAACACATTGACCACAGGTACCGCGATCAGGGTGCCTTTCAACCGAGCCGGGTTAATCCGGCTCAAGACCTGATTGACGATTTCGATGCCGTTGAGCTCGTCACCATGAATGGCGGCGCAGATCAGTAGCACAGGACCGGGGTGCTTGCCGTGCACCACTTCCAGCGGTACCGTTAGCGGTGACTGGGTGTAAAGCTGAGCCAGCGCCAGCTGCAGTATCTTGCGTTGGCCCGGAGCAATTTCCTCTCCGGCGAGTTGAAACGGTGCCACCATCAGCCTCGCTCTCGGGACTTGGTCTTTTTATGGGCGTGCTTTTCGATGTACTGGATTATCAGGTCGGCCACGTCTTTGCCAGTTGCAACCTCGATGCCCTGCAGACCCGGCGAGGAGTTGACCTCCATCACCAGCGGACCACGCTTGGAACGCAGCAGGTCAACCCCGGCCACGTTCAGACCCATGGCCCGGGCGGATGCGATGGCGGTCTTGCGTTCTTCCGGGCTGATTTTGATCAGCTGAGCGGCACCGCCCCGATGCAGGTTGGAGCGAAACTCGCCTTCCTTGGCCTGTCGTTTCATGGCGGCGATCACCTTGTCACCCAGCACGAAGCAGCGAATATCGGCGCCACCGGCTTCCTCGATAAATTCCTGCACCATGATATTGGCTTTCAGACCCATAAAGGCTTCGAGCACGCTTTCGGCAGCCTTGCGGGTTTCCGCCAGTACCACCCCTATGCCCTGGGTGCCTTCCAATAATTTAATGACCAGGGGGGCACCACCCACCATGTCGATCAGATCGGGCACATCGCCCGGCTTGCAGGCGAAGCCGGTGATCGGCATGCCCACGCCCTGGCCCGACAGCAGTTGCAGCGAGCGCAGCTTGTCCCGGGCTCGGCTGATGGCGACAGAGCGATTGAAGGTATAACAGTCCATCATTTCCAGCTGGCGTAGCACGGAGCAGCCATAAAAGGTGACGGAGGCGCCGATGCGGGGGATGACCGCATCGAAATGTTCCAGCTCCTCGCCTTGGTAGTGAATGGAAGGTCTGTTGGCGTTGATGTTCATGTAGCATTTCAAGACATCCAATATCCTGACCTCATGGCCCCGTTGTTCGGCGGCCTCTTTTAAGCGGCGGGTGGAATACAGGGAGGCATTGCGTGAAAGAATGGCAATTTTCATGGGTGTGGCACGGCTCTCTATCCGTTGGTGTTCAGGGGAGACAATTCAGGCCCTCTATCTACGCTATCCAACGACATTGCGCCAACAAGAAATACCGGGGCTGAAGCCAAAAAAATTCGAATATGTACTTAACGTAGCAGTATTGGTCTGTTTTTACGCCGATAATGGGTGAGGTTGGATGCTTTTTGAGCATGAGCTTCCTTTGTGGCTCTGTCTATGTCTAAATGGGTCTGTGCCGGTGAACTTTACACCGACTACTTCCATCGTTAAGGAGGAATGATGTCTTACCGTCTGACTTCGTCTTTTACCGATACGCTGACCCTGGGTCAGAAATCCTATCTTTATTACTGTCTGCAAAAACTGCCTCAGAGTCAGGAACTGGCTCGACTACCCAAGTCGTTGAAAGTACTGACCGAAAACCTGCTGCGTAACCTGGATGGTGACACAGTTACCCAGGATGATATCGCCGCCATGGCCGACTGGCTGAAGCGGGGGGCCTCTGATCGGGAAATTGCCTTTCGCCCGGTACGGGTGCTGATGCAGGACTTTACCGGGGTGCCGGCGGTGGTGGACCTGGCCGCCATGCGCGATGCGGTGCGGAGGCTGGGCGGCAAGGCCGAGCAGGTAAACCCGCTGTCGGCGGTGGATCTGGTAATCGACCACTCTGTGATGGTGGATGCTTTCGCCAGCGAGCAGGCCTTTGCTACCAACGTGGACATGGAAATGGCCCGTAACGGCGAGCGTTATGCCTTCTTGCGCTGGGGCCAGCAAACCTTTGACAACTTCCGGGTAGTGCCGCCCGGTACCGGCATCTGTCACCAGGTCAACCTGGAATATCTGGGCCAGACGGTCTGGCAACAGCAGCAGGACGGCACCACCATTGCCTGCCCGGATACCCTGGTTGGTACCGACTCCCATACCACCATGATCAACGCTCTGGGGATCCTCGGTTGGGGTGTGGGCGGCATTGAGGCCGAGGCGGCCATGCTGGGCCAGCCGGTGTCGATGCTGATCCCCGAGGTGGTGGGCTTCAAGCTCTCCGGCAAGTTGCGTGAAGGCATTACCGCCACCGATCTGGTGCTGACGGTGGTGCAGATGTTGCGCAACAAAGGCGTGGTCGGCAAGTTCGTGGAATTCTACGGTGACGGTCTGGCCACCTTGCCACTGGCCGACCGCGCCACCATCGCCAACATGGCGCCGGAATACGGCGCCACCTGTGGCTTCTTCCCGGTGGACGAAGAAACCCTGCGCTACCTGACCCTGACCGGTCGCAGTGAGGAACAGGTGGAACTGGTTGAAGCCTATAGCAAGGCGCAGGGGCTGTGGCGACATGCCGGCGACGAGCCGATGTTTACCGATACCCTCAGCCTGGACATGAGCGAGGTGGAAGCCTGCCTGGCCGGGCCCAAGCGGCCGCAAGACAGAGTCACGCTGTCGAAGGTGCCCGAAGTATTCGGCCAGAGTTGTGAGCTCCGGGTAGATCAGGATCAGAAAGACAGCCTTGAATACGAAGGCGGGCAAACGGCGGTGGCGGCCAGACAGTCGCTGGAGGCCGAATTTTCGCTGGACGGCAGCCGTCACAAGCTGAAGGACGGCGCCGTGGTCATTGCCGCCATTACTTCCTGTACCAACACTTCCAACCCGAGTGTGCTGATGGCCGCCGGGCTGCTGGCCAAGGCGGCGGCAGAGAAGGGCCTGAATCGTGCACCCTGGGTGAAA
>JBFGZI010000064.1:0-9825 GCA_041586855.1 Oceanisphaera sp.
CCCCCAGGCCAGCATGCGGTAAGCCAGCACGACAAAGAACAGGCAGATCACAAAGGTGATCAGCGAGACCAGCGCCTTGTGCATCAGCTTGAGGCGATGATCCGAAATCTGCAGCTCGACAAAATCCACGACAAGGTGCTCATTGCGACGGCTGGCGATCAGCGCACCGAGCATGTAGAGCCACATCCCAAACAGCATGATCAGCTCCAGCAGTCCGACAACGGACCAGCCGAATACATAGCGCGCCAGTACCAGGAACAGCATGAGCCCGACCACCAGCATGCTGGACATGAAGGCGGCCGCTTCCAGCAACCACCCGATACGGCGATCCAGCGCGTAAAACAGTCTGCCGATCATCTTTTTCACCTCTGAGCAGATCGACCCGCAGCGCGGGCCGGTCATATTGAAACGGTGTGCCTGCCCGGTTAGAGCGGAGAGGCGTTGTTGCGAATGGTGTTCATGATCTCGGAACCGACTTCCTTGTCCATCTTTGGCCAGACCTGCTCGCGAGCGGCCCGGGCAAATTCGCGGAGCTGCTCGTCGCTGGGCTCGAAATACTTGATGCCGGCCTCCTGCGCCTTTTTGATGTAGTGCTCATCCTGCTCCCTGGCGGCCTTGAACTGCTCATTCATGATTTCGATGGCCGCTTCGCTGACGACCTGTTGTTGCGCTTCGGTCATGTCTTCCCAGACTTCCTGGTTCATCGACAAGATGCCGGTCATGAAAAAGTGTTTGGTCTGCACGTAATAGTCGAGGGAGTCACGGAAGTACTCGTAATCCCAGTAGATAACGTTGCCGGCCTCACCATCAACGACGCCGGTCTGCAGCGCTGTGTAGACTTCGCCCCAGTCGATGGCTGCGGTCTGGTAGCCCAGTGCCTGCATGGTCTGGGGTGCCGGATATACGGTCATGGTGCGCACCTTGAGGCCGTCTGCGTCGGCGATATTCAGCGCATACTTGCCACGCGTGCCCACGCCGTTGAACCCTTCCGGCCAGGGTCCGAAGAACTTGAGGCCGATATCCTGATAAACACCACCGAGCAGGTTGTTGACCCAGCCACCCGGGCTGTAAGCCTCAAACGCTTCCTTCCAGGACAGGGTCATGTAGGGGGTATAGATCACGCCAATCCGCTTGTCGTAGGAGGTCATCGGCCAGTTCAGCATCACGTCCACGTCGCCGGCCACATGCAGGTCGAATACCTCCTGCTGGCCACCCAGTTCGTTCTGGTAGTAGATGCGGGTTTCGATCTCTCCGCCGGATTTCTGCTCGATCAGCTCTCCCCATTTTTTCAGGGCCTCCCCCGCCGGCGAGCCCTGGGTACCGGAGTCGGTGGCGAGTTTCAGGGTCAGAGCCTGAGCGCTGGTACTGATCAGGCAGGCGGCAGTGATGGCGGAAGCCAGCAGGGTTTTAAAATTGAGTCCGATAGTCTTCATTTGGTTTCCTTCCCGATGTTAAACAAAACGTTGCAGCGTGGGAGCCTCTGGCTCCCACGCTGCGATGATGTCGTCGACTTATTCCGGCAGCTCGACGGACAGGGTCTGGCCGCCGGCGTGACCGGTGGCATGGTCGATAAAGGTATCCGAATACCAGTCGATGAAGTTCACCACCCCGAATTCATAGGTAGGCGAATAAGGACCCGGTTCATAGGCCACCGAGTTGATGCCCCGCTGGTTTTCTTCGGCCAGGGTTCTGTCCTGGGCATTGGTGGCATCCCATACCCGGCGCAGCTTTTCCACGTCGTAGTCGACGCCTTCTACCGCGTCCTTGTGCACCACCCACTTGGTGATCACCTTGGTCTTCTGCGGGCCAATCGGCACCACCTGGAAAGTGACCAGATGATCGCTCTGGCCATGGTTCCAGGAATTGGGCAGGTGCAGGATACGCAGCGAGCCCAGCTCCCGGTTCTTGACCCGGCCCAGGGTCTTCTCGCAGGCATGGGTTCCGTCTATGGTCATGGCCACCTTGCCTTCGGCCAGCGGCATGCGCACCATGCGGTTGCGCAGTCCGAACGACACATGCTGATGGGGAATGTTCTCCGCATCCCATTGCTCGCCCATGCGCGCCACGTGGGCCTTGAAGCTGTCGGTGGCACGGGGATCCGTGGTGTCGTCAAACTCCAGCAGGGTGTTGAGCAACTCGGGATGAGAGCCGTTGCAGTGGTAACACTCGCGGTTGTTCTCGATCACCAGCTTCCAGTTGGCATCCTCAACGATTTCGGACTGCACCGCCACCTTGGCGTTTTCCAGATCGTAGGGTTCCAGGTAACGCTCCAGCTCCGCCAGAAAGTCATCTATTACGGGCGGGTTCTCGGCCAGGCTGATGAAGATATAACCGCCGGCGGTTCTGGTATGCACCTGCTTCAGCGGGAAATCGGCCTTGTTAAAACTGTCCCCCATGTCATTGCCGGCATAGAGCAGGTTGCCATCCAGCTCATAGGTCCACTGATGGTAAGGACAGACCAGCTTGGCCACCTTGCCTTTTTTAGAGGTACAGAGACGTGACCCTCTATGGCGGCAGACATTATGAAACGCCTGAATACCCTGCTTGTTGCGCACTATGGTAATGGGGTTGTTACCCACTTCAAGAGTCATGAAGTTGCCCACAGTGGGGATTTCGCAGGTCAGGCCGACGAAGAGCCATTCCTTGCCATAGATCTGCTCCATGTCGGCGGCAAAGACGTCGGGGCTGTTATAAAACGCCTGGGGGAGTGAATAGCCGGGACGACGCTGCTGCAACATCTGCACTGCATCACCCAGGCCGGGGGCTGTGCCTAACAATGCGGTGTTGATTTGCTCCATGTTTGCTGCTTCCTTTGCTGTTGATATTGAGCCGTGTGTCCCTGCCACCAAAGCGGGAACCCCACCGTTAGCCTTATTGTCTCCAAGGTTATCCTTTCGTGATTATCTGAAAACGACTCGTCAGTTGATGATTTCCGACCTCCCCGCTCCCGCTCCGCCCAACATCCGCCTGTTCATAAACCAAAGCGGGGCTGGCAGGTATCTGCATGTCGTTTCTGGACAATCGGCCACGGCCAAAGTGCACAAAAATGCGGGCATAAGGATAATCAGGCGAAGCCCAGACGGAGAACAGCGATGAATCAGGATTTTATCTCACCCATCAATACCCAGACATGGAGCAACGGGCGCCATCCGGTACGGTGCGTCCGGGTCATACAGGAAACCTGGGACGTCAGAACCTTCTGCTTTACCGCAGAAAGCCCCCTGCTGTTCTTCTTCAAGCCCGGGCAGTTCGTTACCCTGGAGCTGGAAATAGAAGGACAAACGGTGATGCGCAGCTACACCATCGCCTCTTCTCCTTCCGTGCCCTACAGCTTCTCCATTACCGTCAAGCGGGTACCCGGCGGCGAGGTGTCCAACTGGCTGCACGACAACCTGAACGAAGGGGACGCCCTGGCGGTGCATGGCCCGGTCGGCAACTTCAACTGTATCGACTTCCCCAATGACAAGGTGCTGCTGCTCTCCGGCGGCGTCGGCATCACCCCGGTGATGTCCATGGCCCGCTGGTGGTTCGATACCAATGCCGACGTGGATATCCACTTCGTGCACAGTGCCCGTACCCCCAAGGATCTGGTGTTCTACCGGGAGCTGCAGCACATGGACTCGCGGCTGAACAACATCCACCTCAGCCTGATCTGTGAGCGTACCGACATCGGCGAAACCTGGAGTGGCTTCAAAGGCTACCTGAACGGCTCCATGCTCGCCCTGATTGCCCCGGACTTCATGGAGCGGGAAATCTTCTGCTGTGGCCCCAACCCCTACATGAGGGCGGTACGCACCCTGCTGGAAAACAGCGGTTTCCCGATGGAGCACTACCACGAAGAAAGCTTCGGCGCGACACCGGTCGATGTGGCCGAAGACGTCGAAGAACAGGCCCGCGATGCGGTCGAGCTGGCCGAGGAGCTGGAGCGTACCGAAGACCGGCTGACGGTGTCTTTCCAGGACAGCGATCTGCAGGTAGAGATAATGCCGGGCGAAACCCTGCACAGCGCCGCAGCACAGGTGGGCCTGCACATTCCCAAAGCCTGCGGCATGGGTATCTGCGGCACCTGCAAGGTGCAGGTGGTGAAAGGCGACGTCACCATGGATCATAACGGCGGCATCACGGAGGAAGACATCGCCGACGGTTATGTACTGAGCTGCTGCAGCGTGCCTCAGGGCAATGTGGCAGTCGCGTTCTAACCTCGGACGGGCATCTTGAATTATTGAGTTTGAATGTGAGTGAATGAAGGTCGGTCCACTTTGCTGGTCCGGGCACATTGCCCGGACCAGCTTTTTTATGGGCCATGGGAGTCCTATGTCATAAGGACGGCGGTAGTTGAAATCCATATCGATGTCGGACAAGGGGGACGGCGTCTGCCGCCGTCCCCGGGTGCAGCCGGTTAGCTCCGGCGCGCGTCGGCCGCCGATGCGGCGCGGTTATAAACGGTTTCGTCCAGCTCGCTTTCGCTCTTGCCGATCAGTACGGACACCATGAGATCACCGCACACGTTCACGCTGGTTCGGGCCATGTCGAGGATGCGGTCGATACCGGCCACAATCGCCAGACCTTCCAGGGGCAGGCCTACTGTGGTCAGCACCAGCGACAACATAATCAGGCCGGCGCCGGGCACACCGGCAGTACCAATGGAGCCCAGGGTGGCGGTCATGATGATCAGGATATAGTCGGATGCAGCCAGATCCACACCAAAGGCCTGGGCCACAAAGACGGCACAGATGCCCTGATAGAGGGCGGTGCCGTCCATGTTGATGGTGGCTCCCAGCGGCAGCACAAAGCTGGACACGCCCTGAGACACCCCCATTTCCTCGCGGGCCGCCTTGATGGTGGCCGGCAGGGTGCCGGAGCTGCTGGTGGTGGTGTAGGCCACGGCGGCCGGATTGATCAGCCCCTTCAGGTAGCAAACCGGATTGAGACGGCCCAGGATGCCGATCAGACCGCTGTAAACCACCAGCACATGGATCAGCGAACCCACGTACACCAGGGCAATCACCTTGATCAGCGGCAGCAATACCTCCAGGCCGTATTTGCCCGCCACCCAGGCCATGAGGCCGAACACACCGTAGGGGGCCAGCTTCATAATAAGCTCGGTCAGCTTGTACATGCCTTCGGCCAGACTTTCAAACAGGCGGATGGCCGGCTGCGCCTTCTCGCCACACAGGGTCAGGGCAATGCCGAGCCCCAGGGCAAACACGATAATCTGCAGTATGTTGCCCGCGGCCATGGCGCCGATGGGGTTTTGCGGGATCAGCGCCAGCAGGGTGTCTACCAGGGACGGCGCTTCTTTCGCCGCCACCGGATCGGTGATGGTCATGTTCATGCCGGCACCCGGCGTGAACAGCAGCGCCAGCGCCAGGCCAATAGTAATGGCCACCGCCGTGGTACCCAGGTAAAGCACCACCGACTTGAGGCCAATGCGCCCCATCTTGCGGGTGTCCTGCATGGAGGTCACGCCCACCACCAGAGAGCAGAATACCAGCGGCACGATCAGCATTTTGATCGCATTGATAAAGAGCGTGCCAATCGGCTTTAACAGCTCGGCGTCCGGACCCATCACGCTGCCCGCCATTACCCCCAGAACCATGCCCACCAGAATTTTTTTCCAGAGTGCAAGTCCGCTCCAAAAGCCGGTACGGCCCTGCTCTGCTACTGTCTGTTCCATCTGTTCCATCGTCTGTTCCTTGTTACTGATGTCGAGGTATGCAGCCGGACACGGCCATACTCGGCGCGGCCCGGACCATCGGTATCTGGCGTTCACTCGCCAATCCCTGGGAACATAAGAGCAAGGGCCGTGCCAGGTTAAAAAAAACAATCAAGTAACTGTTTTTTAATTACTTTCTAATAGCACCCGGTAGGCGAAATAAAACGGAAGGGGTATAACCAGGGTTATGGAAGGGATCGCAATAAAGTAATAAAGTGCTTTTTGATCAACAAGATAGGTGGTTAAACCCGGGTTATAACCTATAGCCCGGGTTATAGGGGTTTCAGGCGTCGTTGGCAGCGGCTTTTTTCAGCCTCTTGCTCAGCGCCGGCTGGGAAATGCCCAGCAGGCGGGCGGCGAGTGACTGGTTACCCTGGGCGCGGCGCATGGCTTCGGCCACCAGCAGATCCCCCACCTCACTCAGCCTGGGCAGGGTCGGCATCTGGCTGAAGGGGTCGGGCTCTATCTCGCCTTCCGGTACCGGCAGCGTATCCTGCTGGCCCAGGGCCTGCCGGAACACCTCCATCGACAGCATTCTCGACTTGTGCCGGCTCATGGCGTCAAACGCCAGTGCCCGCAGTTCCCGCACGTTACCGGGAAATGCATAATTGGCCAGCAGCACCGGCAGCTCCCTGGGCAGGGTGGGCACCGTTTTGCCGAGCTCCGCCGCCGCCTCGGCCAGAAAGTGCTCCAGCAACAGGGGAATGTCTTCCTTGCGCTGGCGCAGCGGCGGAATCTCCACCTGGTGCGTGCGCAGCCGGTAGTAGAGATCCTTGCGGAAAGTGCCTTCCTGCTGCTTGCGGGCCAGGTCCTGGTGCGTGGCCACCACCACCCTGGCGCGAATGCGCTTGGGCCTGTCACTGCCGAGAGGGTAATACTCCCCTTCCTGGAGCAGCCGCAGCAGCTTGACCTGGGAGCTCTGGCTCAAATCACCGATCTCGTCCAGAAACAAGGTGCCGCCCGCCGCCTGCTCAATCATGCCGGCCCGTGCCCGGTCGGCGCCGGTAAAGGCACCCTTGTGATGGCCGAACAGGGTATCGGCAAAGACATTGTCGTCCAGCCCCGCCACGTTCACACTGACCACGGGCCCGTTGCGGTTGCTCAGGGTATGAATGGCATGGGCAATCAGCTCCTTGCCCACCCCGCTCTCACCACAGATCAACACCGACTGGCTGCTGGTCGAAATCGCCTCCAGGTACTGAAACACCGAGCGCATGCCCTTGTCCCGGGTGATGATGCCGGCAAACACCTCGGGGCGCTCCAGGGTATCGGTAAGAAACCGCCGGCGTATTTCCTGGTTTTCCAGCCGCATTTCCTGACTGGCAATGGCCCGGCGAATGCCCCCGATCAGACGGTCTTCTTCCGTGGTCTTGACGAAATAGTCATAGGCCCCGAGACGAATACAGTTCACTGCCGTTTCCAGCTGGTTCAGGCCGCTGACGATGATCACGGCAATTTCGGGGTATTCCTCCACTATGCGTTGCAGCAGGGTTTCACCCGACAGATGGGGCATGGTCAGGTCCAGCAGCACCAGGCCAATGGGCTCCCGGGCAATGATGTCCATCACCTCCCGGCTGTCTTCACAACGGTAAATATGATTAATACCGCCCCGCCGCTCCAGAGCAATGCTGAGGCTGCGCAGAAAAGGGACTTCATCATCCACCAGCAGCACGCCGAAACCGGGATAGAGGTTGCTTTTGATCACTATGGGGTTCCTTTGATCGCGGGCAGCGTCAGGGTGGCGCGGGTTCCCCTGCCCGGCTCGGATTCATACTCCAGCCGGCCGCCATGCTCCTGCACTATGCCGGCAGACACGGACAAACCCAGCCCTATGCCGCCCTGCTCGCGCTTGGTGGTAAAAAACGGATCTTTCAGCCGGGGCAGGTTGTGGGGCGCTATGCCCACGCCCTGATCGGTAATTTCAAGATACAGCTCCTTGCTCTGGGCCCTATGTCCGGTGCGAATGAAGATGCCCTGCTCCGGGCTGGTGAGGGCCTGACAGGCATTGACCACCAGGTTGATCACCACCTGCTCAATACGCTGGCCGTTGCCCCTGAAACGGGGCAGCCCCGGCTCGCAGTGCACCTCCACCCGCTGACTGGACTTGTGAATGGTGTTGTCGACCAGACGGATCACGGTGGCGACCAGCTGGTTGAGATCCACAACTTCGGTCAGCTCGGCCGGCCCCTGGCGGGCAAAATCCCGCAGATCATCCACAATGCGCCGAATGCGGCCGGCACTGGCCTGCATGTCGTCCAGCATGGCGGGAAGCTCTTCGCGCATGCGGCTGTAGGGCAGCCCGGCCAGGTAAAAGTCGCCCTGCTGCTCATACTGCGCCTCCAGCAGCGCTTCCAGATCCTCGAAGGCGTCTTTCAGCACCGGCAAATTCAGCAGCAGCAGGCTGCTGGGGTTGTTGATCTCGTGGGCCACCCCCGACACCAGTATGCCCAGGGAAGACATCTTGTCGGCCTGGATCAATTGCTGATGCTGCAACTGCAGCTTCTCGCTGCGCCGGGCCACTTCCCGGGCCAGCATGCGGTTCCAGACCACGATGCCGCCCAGCACCACCAGCAGCACCGCCGACACCAGGGCGGCGGCCAGCCCGATTTTCTTCCAGGGCCAGCCGCCCTGCTCCAGCGGGCCCAGCCACTTGTCATAGATTTGCTGGTGACGCCCGGTGTTCTTGAGAATGGCCAGCCCCTCGCTGAACCCCGCCAGCAGCGCCTCGTTGCCCTTGCCCACCGCATAGCCATAGCGCTGGGGCCGAAAGGGCTGGCCCACCGGCACTATGTTGGACAGCTCCAGTTCACGGCCCAGATACAGCCCCGGAAGGTTGGCGACCAGGGCATAGTCGTGCTTGCCCGACGCCAGCAAACGCAGCCCGATGGCATGGGTATCCACCAGCACAAGCCTGGCGCCCACGTCGTTGTGCAACAGGTGGTCGTGCATAATGCCGCCCCGCTGCACAATCACCGCCTTGCCGCGCAGATCGGACAGCTCCCGGGCCTCGCCCTCGCCTTTTCGGGCAAAAATGGACTGGTGCACAATGGCGTGGGAAGGCGAAAAGCCGTATTTGTCGGCCCGCTCGCTGGAAAACACCATGCCCTGCAACACATCCACCTCACCCGTTTCCAGGGCCTGGCGCATGCGGTTCCAGTCGCCCAGGCGAATGTCGACCTGCATGCCCATCACTTCCGCAATGGCGCGGGTCATCTCCACGTTGTAACCGTCGGGCTCGCCGTCCTCATTGAGAAACTCATAGGGCGGGTAATCATGATCTCCGCCCACGCGAATAATGCCATCATTGCGCGGCTCCGCCGCCATGGCGCCGCCCAGGGCCAGCAGCCACAGCAGAGCAACAGACAGCAGGCCAGGCCCCATGAACAGGTTCATTGTTCTGGCTCCGTCCGGCCGTAATTCTGCTCACACACCCGCCAGAAGGCTTCGGCGGTGTCGGACAGGGGCCGCCTGCAGCGATAGAGGCACACATTGAGGGGCAGGCGCCAGCTCACGCCGCCGCAAATCACCAGAAAGCCCTGACGCAGCTCCTCCTGAATGGCAAAGCTCGGCACCCAGGCAATGCCCATGCCCTGCATGGCCATCACCTTCAGGCTGTCGGCCAGGGGGGATTCAAACGACTGGCGCAGTGTGACCGTGCGCGGTCGGCTGCGCAACAGCCGCTCCACGCAGCGGCCGAGGAAAATTTCTTCGGGGTAGCCCAGATAAGGCAGGGTGGCCCCGTCGGGTGAGTCCAGGTTGAAAATGGGCCGTCCTTCTTCGTCTGCCCGGCACACCGGCACCAGTTGCTCTGTTTGCAGTTCAAAGCGATGAAACTGCTCCGAAGCCAGGCTGGAATCCTCAAAGGCCAGCAAAAAGTCACAAATACCGTTTTTCAGGGCCTGCACGCTGTCATCCACGTTGGCCACCAACTGACGGGTGCCGATCCCGTCCAGTTCCTGACGAAAGGACTGCAGAAAGGCGGGAAACAAGGACAGCGACAGGGTGTGAGACACGGCAAAGTCGATGGTGTGGGCGCCGCGCTGCTTCATGGATCGCAGGTGGCTGATGCTGTCGGCCAGCTGGGTGACCAGGTTGCGCGCGGTAATGCG
>JBFGZI010000065.1:0-9707 GCA_041586855.1 Oceanisphaera sp.
CCGCAGCTGCTCCGCCCGCTCGAACAACTGCCGGTAATGGTCGGCGATGGCCTGTTGCAGGGCCTGCTGCTTGTCGGCGGCGCTTTGCCCGGCTTCGCTGGCCATGACTTCGCGCGCCCGGATGAAGGGCACGGCACACAATACCGCACCCAGCTGGCCGTCTCGGTCCGCCAGCACCAGCACCTGATGTTCGGCATCGTCCAGCATGCCCGGTATCACCTGCACATTCAGGCATCCCAGCAGGCTGCGAGACTCGTTCAACATGGCGACCGAGTCGTGATTGCCGCCCAGAATCACCAGTTGGGCGCCGGTTTGCTGCAGTTCGACGATAAAGCCGTTATACAGCTCGCGGGCATAGCTGGGCGGGGTACCGGTATCGAACACGTCTCCCGCCACCAGCACCGCCGACACCTCCTGTTCCTTTACCTGCTCGACCAGCCAGCGCAAAAAGGCCTTGTGTTCATCGAGGCGGGTTTTACCCATGAAATGCTGGCCCAGATGCCAGTCGGAGGTGTGCAGTATGCGCATGGTGACTCTTGTTGTTGGCGGCGGTGCCCGCTATTAAACCCGCTAAGCCGATGGCTGGCAAATCTCCCTTGGCCACTGGTTAAAACTTGCTAGACTGGGCCTTTCCCGCTGATTTGTACTGATACATGTCCTTTTCATACGATTACCTCGCCCTGGCGGCGGCGGCCTGCTGGGCCGTGGCCAGTCTGCTGTCGGCCAATGCCGCCCGCCATCTGGGCGCCTTCGCCTTTTCCCGCTGGCGCATGTTCTGTGTCAGCCTGATGTTGTGGTCGGTCGCCTTGCTGACCGGTGGCTGGAGCAGCCTGAGCGGTCACGGCCTGAGCATAATGGCCATCTCGGGGCTTATCGGCATTTTTATCGGCGATACAGCGCTGTTTGCCGCCATGAACCGGCTCGGCCCCCGTCGGGCCGGGGTGTTGTTTGCCACCCATGCCCTGTTTTCCGCCCTGCTGGCCTACCTGGTGTTCGGTGAGGTGATCGCCGGCTGGACCCTGGTCGGCTGCTTCCTGCTGGTGGGGGGCGTGATGACCGCCATCTTCATGGGCAAACGCAGCAATGAAACCCACGCCTGGGAGCAGGATAACGGCAGTCCCTGGCCGGGCATCGCCCTGGGACTGGTGTCGGCCCTGTGTCAGTCGGTGGCGACCCTGATGGTAAAGCCGGTGATGATGAGTGAGATAGACCCGATAGATCCGGTATCGGCCTCGGCAGTGCGCATGAGTGCCGCCTTTCTGGCCCACCTGGCGCTGCTGTGGTGTGGCCTATCGGTCGCCAGACCCTTACGCCGCATCAACTGGTCAATCTTCGGCATGGTGGCGCTGAACGCCTTTCTCGCGATGGGAGTCGGCATGACACTGATCTTACTGGCCCTGCGCCATGGTGAGGTAGGCATGGTGGCCATGCTGAGTTCGGTGAGCCCGGTGCTGGTACTGCCCTTGCTGTGGCTGATCATGAAGCGCCGCCCGGCCAATGGAGCCTGGCTGGGGGCGCTGGCAACCGTGATAGGTACTCTACTGATAGTGGGGCGTCATTAAACATAACCGACGCCATGATTTAGAGCGGTAAGCCTTCCTTATCGAGCACACTGCGCACTGCAGGATCTTCCTTCATGTCCTGAAAATGGCGGGCCACATGGGGATAGGCACCGAGCCCGTCGGGTAACACGCGCGTGGCCCAGAAGGTAAACACGAAGGCACAGGCATCCACTATGCTACGGTGTTCATCCATATACCAGGTGCGACTGGACAGATGGTGGTCCATCCGCTGCAGCAAGGGCGCCGCCTGTGCCGGCACCGCCGCCTTGATGGCATCCAGAGCGGCGACACTGGTATCCGTGGTATATTTCCGGGCAGTAAAGTACGGGGCCAGAGCCCGAAACACGTCGGTGTTGAAGAAGCTCAGCCAATAATCGCACTGATATAGCAGCACAGGATCGGTGCCAGGGCCCAGATGCTCGCCTTCGGGCAGCCGCGACAAATAACGCAGTATGGCGCTGTTCTGGTACAGGCCCCCCATTTCTTCGGTAAAGAGTACCGGCACCGCAGCCATGTAATTGATGTTGAGAAACTCGGGATCCCGGGTATCCGCCAACTCCAGTTCATAGGGTATGTCCATCCAGGACAACACGATATGAGGGGCGAGTGAACAAGCGCCTGGCCTGTAATATAACTTCATTCAATAACCTCCTTGATGGCCGCTCGGCCTGTCTGTGTTCATGGTATGCAGCCGGCCAGAACCTCCGGCCTGCATCCTGATCAAGTATCAGCAGAAAACCGGACATTCGCGATATTCCTGCCCAGACTTGCCATCCGGATAGTCAAAAAATTGAAGCAGGCCTCAGTCTTCCACCGCCAGCAGCATTTTCTTTAACAAAGCGGCAACTTGTTGTTGCTCCTCGGCCGACAGGGTGCCGGCCAGTTCGGCCTCGGCGGCAATATGATGACTGACCGCTTCTTCCACCACTTTAAAGCCCTGTTCGGTCAAGGTCACTATCACACCGCGCCGGTCGTGATCCGCCTGAGCCCGGCTGACCAGGCCACGGCTTTCCAGCCGGTTGATACGATTGGTCAGGGCACCGGAAGAAATCAGCACCATGGCCTGCAACTGGTTGGGAGACAGCTGGAAAGAAGGCGGATGCCGACGTAATGCCGCCAGCACGTCGAATTCACCCACATTCAGCCCATAATGTGCCAAATCCTGCAACACGCGGCGGGTAATGAAGTATTCGAGCCGTACGATACGACCAATGACCTCGGTACTGTCAAAGTCCAGATCGGGGCGAGCACGGTGCCAAAGAGTAACGATGCGGTCTATTTGATCCATCACCAGGTCGCCGGTGCCGGCAGAGGTATTCTGCATGTGGTTATCATTCATTGTTATAGGGTGCTCCGTTATGCTGGCAGCCATTTTCATATCAAGATATTGATAATAACATAAAGAATTCCGTCGCCGCTCGGCTGCCATCTATCCCGAGCCGCCGCAAACGCGGTTTTTTCAGTCCGCCCCGCTTTTAACCCGACCGTTTAATGACCGCCGAATTTGGGGTATACTCCGCAGGTTTGATGAAATTCAATGGATAAAAATAAGCCAACTGGGAGAATGAAAAGGTGAGCCTGTTAAGAAACCTGTTGCTTGCCGGCGTTGCCGCTGCCTCTTTGAGTGGTATGGCCTACGCCGCCAATGATATGTCGCCAGAAGCCGTTGCCGAACGCACCAAGCCGGTAGGCAGTGTCTACACTGCCGCCGATCTGGAAGGCATTGTCGATACCGCCTCCGCCGGCGACAGCGGTGAACCCGCCGCCGCCCGCAGCGGCGATGCCGTGTACAACGCCGCCTGTTCCGCCTGTCACGGTACCGGTGCGGCCGGCGCGCCCATCAAGGGTGATGCCGCCGCCTGGGAACCCCGTATCGCCAAGGGTCGCGATACCCTGCTGGACCACGCGCTGAATGGCTTCAACGCCATGCCGGCTCGCGGTGCCTGTGGCAACTGCTCAGATGAAGAAATTGCCAACGCCGTTGATTACATGATCGACGCCATCTGAGTAAAACGGCGGCCCTGAGCCGTTTTTGATAAAAAGCCGCAGAAATGCGGCTTTTTTGTTTGTGAAAAGTGAGGCGATAATGGCCGATGGTGAGGAGTGAGGGGAAAAACACCTCACCCCTCACACTTCCCCCTTAATGCCTCACACCTCACTATTTCTTGCCAAACATGGCCCGCAGGTTGGCGATGCTGGCCTGGCCTTTTTCCATTCGTTCGCCTTCGCTCGGTGGCTTGCGGTTGTGCTCCCAGTCCAGATCCTGCTGGGGCAGTTCCAGCAGGAAACGGCTGGGCTCGGGCCGGATCTGCTCGCCAAACTGGCGTCGCTCCCGGCACAGGGTGAAGGTCAGCGCCTTCTGGGCTCGGGTAATGCCCACATAGGCCAGCCGGCGCTCTTCCTCTATGTTGTCTTCATCTATGCTGCTCTGGTGCGGCAGCAACCCTTCTTCCATGCCCACCATGAACACATAGGGATACTCCAGGCCCTTGGAAGAATGCAGCGTCATCAGCTGCACCTGTTCGCCGTCGTCCTCGTCTTCACCCCGCTCCATCATGTCGCGCAGGGTCAGCCGGGTCACCACCTGGGGCAGGGTCATGGCATCGTCCAGATCCGAGCCTTCCAGCATCTGACTCACCCACTTGAACAGGGTGGACACGTTCTGCATGCGCATCTCGGCAGCTCGGGGACTGGGTGAGCTCTCGTAGAGCCATTCTTCGTAGTTGATGTCCTTGATCATGTCGCGCACCGCCTCGACCGCGTTGCCGCGCGCCGCCTCAAAGCCCCGACGCACCAGCCAGTCGCTGAAGGCCCGTATCGACACCAGACCACGACCGCTCAGGGTCTGCTCCAGCCCCAGTTCGAAGCTTGCGGCAAACAGGCTCTTGCCCCGGTTGTTGGCGTAGGTACCCAGCTTTTCCAGGGTGGTTGGGCCGATTTCCCGCCGGGGTGTATTCACCACCCGCAGGAAGGCATTGTCGTCATCCGGATTCACCAGCAGCCGCAGGTAGGCCATGATGTCCTTGATTTCGGCACGAGAGAAAAACGAGGTGCCGCCGCTGATCTTGTAGGGGATGCGGTTGGTCATCAGCTGTTTTTCAAGCATGCGCGACTGATGATTGCCCCGATAGAGGATGGCGTATTCGCCGAATTTGCTGCCGTTCATGAATTTGTGGCCCATGATCTCGGCCACCACCCGCTCGGCCTCGTGCTCTTCGTTCTTGGCGAACAACACCCGCACCGGCGCCGCATACTCCATCTCCGAGAACAGCTGCTTCTCGAACACGTGAGGATTGTTGGCGATCAGGATATTGGCACACTGCAATATCTGCCCCCGGGAGCGATAATTCTGCTCCAGCTTGATCACCTTGAGGCTGGGGTAGTCTTCCTTCAGCAGCACCAGATTCTGCGGGCGAGCCCCCCGCCAGGAATAGATGGACTGATCGTCGTCGCCCACCACGGTAAAACGGGCGCGCTCGCCGGCAATCAGCTTGACCAGTTCGTACTGACTGGTGTTGGTATCCTGATATTCGTCCACCAGCAGATAACGGATCTTGTTTTGCCAGAAAGCGCGCACTTCGCTGTTGGTCTTGAGCAGCAGGGTTGGCATCAGGATCAGATCATCGAAATCCAGCGCATTGTAGGCCTTCATCTGCCGCTGATACCGCTCGTAACACTGGGCGTACAAGACCGTTTCCGGATCGCTGGCCAGCCGGGCTGCCCTCGCCGGCAGCACCAGATCGTTTTTCCAGTTGGAGATGGTACTGATCAAACGAGAGATCTTTTCCTTGTCGCCCTCCAGTTCCTTCTCGGTCAGATCCTTGATCAGCGCCAGCTGATCCTGATCGTCGAACAGCGAAAAACCGGCCTTCAGGCCCAGGGTCTTGTGCTCGCGGCGGATGATATCCAGCCCCAGGGTGTGGAAGGTAGACACCATCAGCCCCCGGGCCTCGCCCTTGCCCAGGGTCTGGGCCACCCGCTCCTTCATCTCCCGCGCCGCCTTGTTGGTAAAGGTGACGGCGGCGATATGGCGCGCCTTGTAGTCGCACTGGCGCACCAGATAGGCGATTTTATTGGTGATCACCCGGGTCTTACCGCTGCCGGCGCCGGCCAGCACCAGGCAGGGTCCGGCTATGTAGCGCACGGCGTCGTCTTGGGCTGGATTGAGTTTCATGGCATTTCCGACAGCTGAACAGGGGCGCTCATTCTACCGGCTGCTGACAAAGGGTTAAAGGACGGGGATTAGGGATTAGGGATTAGGGATTGGGTTATCACAACCAAACAAAGTGCGCTCTGCTAATCCCTACTCTCCAATTCCTGATCCCCACTTAAAGGCATCTTGTCATCGACCCGGCTTTGGCTCATGATCCCGGTCAGCGCTCATTCAACAGACAGGCACATGGCACCGGACATCCTCACCCTCAGACGCGACTTCCCTACCCTGGCCCAAATCGTCAACGGTCATCCGCTGGTGTACCTGGATAACGCCGCCACCACCCAGAAGCCCCAGGTGGTGCTGGATGCCCTCAATCACTATTATCGTGATACCAACGCCAATGTGCATCGCGCCTCCCACGCATTGAGTGGCCAGGCGACCCGGGCCTTCGAGCAGGCCCGTATCAAGCTGCAGCGCTTTATCAATGCACCGGCTCCCGAGCAGCTTATCTGGACCCGCGGCACCACAGAGGCTATCAATCTGGTGGCCTACAGCTTTGGCATGCACCGGCTCAAGGCCGACGATGAAATCCTGATTTCTACCCTGGAGCATCACGCCAATATCGTGCCCTGGCAGCAGGTGGCCGCCGCCACCGGCGCCAGGATCCGGGTGATACCGCTGATGCCCACCGGGGATCTGGACATGCAAGCCGCGGCGCAGCTGATCAACAGCCGCACCCGTTTGCTGGCCATCGGTCAGGTATCCAATGCTCTGGGTGTGGTCAATCCGGTCAAGCAGCTGATCGCCCTGGCCAGGACTGTGGGCGCCGTGACTTTGGTGGACGGCGCCCAGGCCATGGGCCACCTGCCGGTGGATGTACAGGAGCTGGACTGTGACTTTTACGCCTTCTCCGGCCACAAGATGTATGGCCCCACCGGTATCGGGGGCCTCTATGGTAAAAGAGAACTGCTCGAGCAGATGCCGCCCTGGCAGACCGGTGGCGAGATGGTGAGTCACGTCAGCTTCGAGCAGACCCGCTTCAACCGGCTGCCGTTCAAGTTTGAAGCCGGCACCCCCAACATTGCCGGCGCCATCGCCCTGGGTGCCGCCGTTGATTACCTGTCCGGCCTCAATCGCACTATTCTGGCCCAACATGAACACAGCCTGCTGGATACCCTGGTCACCGGCCTGGAGGCCATGCCCGGCGTACGCATCATAGGCCGGCCCTATGTACGGGTCGGGGCCGTTTCTTTCGTGGTGGAAGAGGTGCACCCCCAGGATCTGGCCACCCTGCTGGATATGCAGGGCATAGCCCTGCGTACCGGTCACCACTGTGCCATGCCGCTGATGCAGGCCCTGGGGCTGGAACAGGGCACCATTCGTGCCTCTGTAGCCTTTTATAATACCCATGAGGAAATAGCGGCCCTGCTGGCCGGCATTCACAAAGCCCGGGAGTTTTTCTGATGCATCCGTTCGGCGACACCATTACCGACACCGACATTCGCGCCCTGTTTAATGCGGCCCACGGCTGGGAGGCCAGATACAAGGCGCTGATCAAGCTGGCCAAACAGCTGCCAACCCTGGCTGAAGAGCACAGGGTCGAGGCCAACGCCATCCACGGCTGCGAAAGCCAGGCCTGGCTGCTGAGTGAACAGGATGAAAAGGGAGTCTGGCAGTTTCACTGCGACTCGGACGCCCGCATCGTCAAGGGGTTGATGGCGGTAGTGCTGGCCGCGCTCAGCAACAAGACCGCCGCCGACATCGCCGCCTTTGATATGGAGGCCTACTTCGAGGAATTGCAGTTACTGAACCACCTGAGCCCCTCCCGGGGCAACGGCTTAAGAGCCGTGGTGGAAGCCATCAAAACCAAAGCCGAAAGCTGACTCGGCCGCTATGCGGAGCGTCGCAAACTCTTGTAGTTTGCTGTGTCATGCCCCTCCGTCGGACAAAGCGCACTGCTTCTCCGGCACGCCGTGAACCCATCCATGGGGGCTCCGTCGCGCCATCCTTGGCGCGAAGGGCGCGGCGAAGCAGACAGCCTTTGCCCTCCTTCTCAGACACTGAGCTGACTGTTGATATTCAACAAACAACTCAGCCGCTTCATGGAGCAGCAGCGGGGATTGCCGGAGCCGACCGTCACCATGCCATGGATGGCATGTGCCGAGCGTCCCATGGATGGGCTTGAAGCGAGTCGGCGGAGCGCAACCGCGCTGTTGCTCCACATTACGCATGCTATCAGCTACTTCTAGCTGTCAGCCTGAGCGGCAAGCTTTGAAAGTACCCGGCTGACCATGAAGAAGCCGAAGGTGGCGGTGATATGGGTGATGGCGCCGAAGCCGGAGGCGCAGTCCATCTTCATGGTGCCGTCCGATTCCTTCTTGGTGCTGCAGATGCCACCGGCGCCGTCCGGATAGCGCGGCTGTTCGGTGGAGAAGACACAATCCACACCAAACTTGCGTTTGGGATTCTTGCTGAAGTTGTGAAAACGGCGCAGATCGCCCCGTACCTTGCCCGCCAACGGATCCTGAATGGTCTTGCTGAGATCGCGGATCATGATCTGGGTCGGATCCGTTTGCCCACCGGCGCCGCCGGCGGTGATCACCCGGATCTTGTTGCGTTTGCAATAGGCGATCAACGCCACCTTGGCCTTGACCGAATCGATGGCATCCACCACATAATCGAAATCACCCTGCAGATGCTCGGCCAGGTTGTCCGGGCTGATAAAGTCGTCCACCACCGTCACCCGACAGTCGGGGTTGATCAAGGCGATCCGCTCGGCCATGGCCAGGGTTTTTTCCTGACCAATCTGGTTGTTCAGCGCATGGATCTGACGATTGGTGTTGGTGATACAGATATCGTCCATATCGATCAGGGTAATGGCGCCGATCCCGGAACGAGCCAGGGCTTCCGCCGCCCAGGATCCCACACCACCGATGCCGATCACACACACATGGGCCGCCGCAAACCGGGCCAGGGCATCGGCCCCGTACAGGCGGGCAATACCACCAAAACGCTCGTCAAAACTCATCTATCGCTCCCCTTGATTAAGCGGGCATTATATCAGACTGATGAGGACTGGGGACTGGGGACTGGGGACTGGGGACTGGGGATATTGTAGGCCCGAATTCATTCGGGAAAACCATACATAATATGACTCTAGGGCCGTCTATTCCCTATTCCCTAATCCCTAATCCCCAAACAAAAAAGGGAGGCCGAAGCCTCCCTGTCTTTGTCGCTCTGTTTATTTTTAGCTATCAACCGCCAACGGCGATGTTCTTCATGTCGGTCATGTAAGAACGCAGTGTCTTGCCGATAGTCTCAACCGGGTGGTTGCGGATGGCTTCGTTCACGTCAATCAGGCGACGGTTGTCAACGGAGTTGGACTCGACCTTGATGGTCTTGCCAATCACATCGGTGCCTACTTTCGGCATGAACTTCTCGCGCAGCAGTGGCACGGCAGCGTGAGCGAACAGGTAGTTACCGTATTCGGCGGTATCGGAGATAACCACGTTCATTTCGTACAGACGCTTGCGGGCAACGGTGTTGGCGATCAGCGGCAGCTCGTGCAGAGACTCGTAGTAGGCAGACTCGTCGATGATGCCGGAAGCGGTCATGGCTTCGAAGGCCAGCTCAACACCGGCTTTAACCATGGCAACCAGCAGAATGCCGTTGTCGAAGTATTCCTGCTCGTCGATCACTTCATCGGAAGCCGGGTACTGCTCGAAGCTGGTCTCGGCAGTCTCTTCGCGCCAGGTCAGCAGGTCTTTGTCGTCATTGGCCCAGTCAGCCATCATGCCGGCAGAGAAGTGGCCCTGGATGATGTCATCCATGTGCTTGTTGAACAGCGGACGCATCAGCTCTTTCAGCTCTTCGGCCAGGTCGAAGGCCTTGATCTTGGCCGGGTTGGACAGACGGTCCATCATGTTGGTGATGCCGCCCTGCTTCAGGGCTTCGGTGATGGTTTCCCAGCCGAACTGGATCAGCTTGCC
>JBFGZI010000066.1:0-9649 GCA_041586855.1 Oceanisphaera sp.
GAGGACTTCTGAATCGCCGTCACCTGGCCCTTGTACATCTTCAGCACCACTTCACCGGACACGTCTTCGGCGATGGCTTCGGCAGAAGCCAGCAGCGCCTTGCACAGCGGAGTGAACCAACGGCCGTCGTAGACCAGGTGGGAGAACTCGGCACCCACCTTCTCACGCCAGGCGCGGGTCGGCTTGTCCAGTACCAGCTCTTCGATGGCGCGCAGAGCAGCCATCATCACGGTGCCGCCCGGAGTTTCGTAGCAGCCACGAGACTTCATGCCCACCAGACGGTTTTCGACGATGTCGACCCGGCCTACACCGTGCTTGGCGGCGCGGTCGTTCAGGGTGACCAGTACCTGATAAGGGCTCATGGCCTGACCGTCAATGGCCACAATACGACCCTTCTCTACGGTCAGTGACAGGGTCTCGGCCTTGTCTGGTGCCTGCTCGGGAGAGACAGTCCAGGTCCAGGCCTGTTCGGTCGGCTCGTTCCAGGTGCTTTCCAACTCGCCACCTTCGGTGGAGATGTGCCAGGCGTTGGCATCGCGGGAATAGATCTTGGTGGCACTGGCCGTGGTCTTGATGTTGCGCTCGGCCAGGTAGTCCAGCAGATCTTCACGGCTGCGCATGTCCCAGATCCGCCAGGGGGCAATAATGGCCAGCTGCGGGGCCAGAGACGCCACGGCGCCTTCGAAACGCACCTGATCGTTACCCTTGCCGGTACAACCGTGAGCAATCGCTTCGGCGCCTTCGGCCAGTGCCGCTTCGGCCATGGCCTTGGCGATGACCGGACGGGCCATTGAAGTACCTAGCAGATAGGTGCCTTCGTAGATGGCGCCTGTGGTCAGGGTCGGATAGACATAGTCGTTCACGAACTCGTCTTTCAAGTCGGCCACGATGCACTTGACAGCACCGGAGGCGAGGGCTTTGGCTTCTATGCCTTCCAGCTCTTCCTCTCCCTGACCCACATCACCGACGAAGGCGATGATTTCACAACCTTCGTAGTTCTCTTTCAGCCACGGAATGATGGCAGAAGTGTCCAGACCGCCAGAGTAGGCCAGCAGAATTTTTTTGAATTGGCTCATTAATGAATATCCCTGTTAATCAATGTCAGCAGCACGGCATTCTGGACGTGCATGCGATTTTCAGCTTGGTCGAGGATAAAGGAGGCAGGGCCGTCCATCACCTCGGAAGTTATTTCCCACTCCCTGTGGGCAGGCTGACAATGCAGCACCTGTTTGGCTCCGGTTTTGTCGAGCATGGCCTGATTGATCTGATACGGCATGAAGATTTCCTTCACCTGCTCCAGTGGCGTTTCGTCGCCCATGGACACCCAGGTATCCGTATAGAGTACATCAATGCCTTCCACCTCATCGAGGTTGTCGGTCACCTGAACCCTGGCGCCGCTCACGGCAGCCAGCGCCTCGGCTTCCTTCAGGATCTGCGCATCCACGTTGTGGCCACGAGGACACACGGCGGTGACGGTCGAGCCCAGAATAGCACCGGCCAGCAGCAGCGAATTGGTCACGTTGTTACCATCGCCTACATATACCAGGTGCACCTTGCTCAGATCCTCATGATGCTCGGCAATGGTCATGAAATCCGCCAGCGCCTGGCACGGATGATACAGGTTACAGAGGGAGTTGATCACCGGTACCTGCGCATATTTCGTCATTTCCACCAGCGTCTGGTGTTCGTAGACCCGGGCCACGATGGCATCGGACCAGCGCGACAGGTTGGCGGCAAAGTCCTGCACCGTTTCCCGGCTGCCCATGGCGCCGTTCTGGCTGTCCAGGTACACCGCATGGCCGCCGAGCCGGTTGATACCGATGTCGAAGGTCACCCGGGTACGCAGCGAGGGTTTCTCGAACAGGGTGATCACGCTCTTGCCCTTGAGGGCATCCGCATACTTGCCCGGATTGGCCTTGAGGTCTTTGGCCAGGATCAGGATCTGTTCTATCTGTTCTTTGCTGTAATCTTTCAAACTCAGTAAATGCTGCATAACGCCTCCTTAATGGGAAATCCGAGTGCCGTACTCGGACTCACCGGCCAGCAGCGACAACAACTGTTCCGGATAGCGCCAGCTACCCACGGCCACCGGCTTGCCCAGAGTCTTGGTAGCCTTGAGCGCCGCCTTGACCTTGACCGCCATGCCGTCCTTGATGATGTTCTGTTGCATCAGCTCCAGGGCATCCGCCTCGTTCAGCTCTGCGATACGCTGGCCCTTGCCATCGAGAATGCCGCTCACGTCCGACAGCATCACCAGGTCCGCATCCAGAATTTCGGCGATGGCGGTGGCCGCCTGATCCGCATTCACGTTCATCAGCTGGCCGTCGAAGGTAATGCCGATGGAGCTGACCACCGGCAGGAAGCCACCGGCCAGCAGGGTGCTGACCAGGGTGGCATCGCCACCTTCAATCTGACCCACGGCACCCAGTTCGGGATCCAGCTGGCTGACCCGGCACAGGCCGCCGTCTGCCAGACAGAGGCCGACCGACTTGATGTCGTGCGCGATGGCCTGAGCCAGCAGCAACTTGTTGGCGGTGCCGGCCAGGGCACCGGCGATGACCGGGATCTGATCGAACGGGGTCACCCGCAGGCCGTCTTTCTTGGTGGAGGTCAGGCCCATGGCCTTGAGCTGGTTATCCACCAGCACGCCGCCGCCATGCACCAGCACCAGCGGGCGGCCAACCTCATCGAAAAAGGCCTTGAGAGTGGTGAACAGGGCCGCCAGGGCCTTGTCGCTTTCCAGCAGGGTGCCACCCAGCTTGATAACCAGCGGCGGCTGCTGTGATGACGGCTGTGAATGTTGGGTTGTCATCCTTGATTACTCCTTGACCAGGCCCGCCAGCGGCGAGAATCCCTGATGAATATTGATACATTGAATGGCCTGACTGGCCGCGCCTTTCAGCAGATTGTCTATCGCCGACACCACGATTAGCTGGTTGCCGTCCCGGGCCCAGTGCAGGTCGCAGAAGGGCGTACCCGCCACGTCATTGATCTGCGGCCACTGGCCGGTCAGGCGCACGATTTTCTGGCCATCGTAAGCCTGGTGATAGGCTTCGGCAATCTGCGCGTCGCTGACATTATCGTTCAGCTGCACATAGATGGTGGCGAGAATACCGCGAATAAAGTTGCCCAGATGCGGCTGAAACACCACCTGATTGCTCAGATGGTGACTGATTTCCGGCTGGTGGCGATGATTGAGCACACCATAGGGCTTGAAGCTGACTTCGCAAAAGCTGTTGGCCATGCTTGCCTTGCGGCCGGCACCACTAACGCCGGACACGGCGCTGATAATGGGCTTGCTGCCCTCGGCAATCAGGCCGGCGGCCTGCAGCGGCTTGAGCGCGCTGAGCGAGGCGGTAGGATAACAGCCGGGCACGGCAATCAGCTTCGCCGCCTTGATGGCGTCCTGATTCCACTCGGCCAGACCGTAGGCGGCCTGGCTCAGCCAGTCACAGTGCTGATGCTGGAAACCATAGAAGCGCTCGTAGAAGCCTTCGCCGGGTACCCGGAAGGCACCGGACAAATCAAATACCGGCAGCCCCTTGGCCAGAAAACCCGGCGCCAGATCGTGACTCACTTCGTGGGCGGTGGCCATCAGCACCAGATCCGCTTCGGTATGGATGCGGCTCAGGGCTTCGTCATCCAGCGGCAGCAGCGGCAGGTCAATCACGCCGCGCCAGCGCGGGTGCAGGCTGGCGAACGGTTTATGCGCATCCTGGCTGCCTTCAGATACATAGAGGCCGGACAGGGTCAGATTGGGGTGGCTCTGGATCAGACCGGCCAGCTCGGCTCCGGTATAACCACTGGCACCAATAATTGCAGCTTTTAACATGGGCGTATCCGTCAGTTTGAATTCGGCTTGGTATAGATGCAGGCGTCAGCCTAGCGTGTTTTCAGGGCTTGTGTCACCCTAGAGAAAAGGCTCAGGCGAGCTGTCGTCGTCGCTGTATCGAAGAGAGGAAATACATGGCCATCTGTTACGCTAGTTACCCGGAAAAGAACAAGTTGGCAGCCTAGCAATAAAAACATATTTATGCAATTGTGTTGAATTTAAATTAGATAATTTCCGACGGAGATCCTATGACATCGCTCAAACTGCTGGACATGTACCGCAGCATCATCGCCCTCCCCTCCATCAGCAGCACAGAGAGCAGCTGGGATCAGAGTAACGAGCAGGTCATTCGACTGCTGGCGGACTGGTTCAGCCAGCTCGGCTTTGCGGTCGAGGTGACCGAGCTGCCCGATCTGCCCGGCAAGTTCAACCTGCTGGCCACCAAGGGCGAAGGCGACGGCGGCCTGCTACTGGCCGGCCATACAGATACAGTGCCCTTCGACCCGGGCCGCTGGACCAAGGACCCGTTCAAACTGACCGAAGAAGGCAACCGCCTCTACGGCCTCGGCACCATCGACATGAAAGGCTTCTTCGCCTTTATTGTGGAGGCGCTGAAAGACCTGGATCTGAGCAAGCTCACCAAGCCCATCCGCATTCTGGCCACCGCCGACGAAGAAACCACCATGGCCGGCGCCCGCGCCATCGCCAGCGCCATGGCCATCAAGCCCGATTACGCGGTGATCGGTGAACCCACCGGCCTGGTACCCGTGATGATGCACAAGGGCCACATGTCGGAAGCCATTCGTATCACAGGAAAAAGCGGCCACAGCTCGGATCCGGCCAACGGCGTCAACGCGCTGGAAATAATGCATCAGGTGATGGGCCGACTGCTGGACCTGCAGCGCCAGCTGAAGGAAAACTACGGCAACCATCATTTCAAGGTGCCCCAGCCCACCCTCAACCTGGGCCATATCAGTGGCGGCGACAGCCCCAACCGTATCTGTGCCTGCTGCGAACTGCACTTCGACATGCGCCCCATTCCCGGCGTGGGCCCCGACGAACTGCTGGGCCTGCTGCACCACGCGCTGGAGCCCATCAAGGAGCAGTATCCGCAGGCGCTGGAGCTGACCCACCTGCACGAGCCCATTCCGGCCTATGGCACGGATCCGGACGGTGAGCTGGTCAAGGCGGCGGAAGCCATATCCGGCCACCAGGCCGAGGCGGTCAACTACTGCACCGAGGCGCCCTTCATCAATCAGCTGGGCTGCCAGACCATAGTGCTGGGCCCGGGGCATATTGCCCAGGCACACCAGCCAGACGAATACCTGGATCTGTCCTTCGTCAAACCCACCGTAGAGGTGCTGCAACAGCTGGTCAGTCGCTTCTGTTTAAGTAAATAAATTACACATACCTGATCAACCCACAACGGGATTGACCAAAAATAAGAAAAATTGCTATATATGAGCCAGAATTATTTTTTATTGTAGTAATTTAACGGAAGCAAGGGACTGTTATGGATAATCATGCATCACTCAGGGCCAACGTCGGCCTGCTGGGACAACTGTTGGGCGACACCATCAAGGATCACCACGGCCAGGCCTTTCTCGACAAGATAGAAACCATTCGCCAGCTGGCCAAATCGGCCCGCCAGGGTAACGATGATGATCAGCAGCAATTGCTGAATACGCTCAAACACCTGAGTGACGACGAACTGCTGCCGGTGGCCCGTGCCTTCAGTCAGTTTCTCAACCTGGCCAACGTGGCCGAGCAGTTTCATACCATCTCCCGAGAGACTCAGCATCAAGCCGGCTCCGGCCCGCTCAGCCAGGTGTTCGAACGGCTGAAGACCGCCGACGTGAATGAAGACAGCATCAAGGCGGCGGTGGACGCGCTGGATATCGAACTGGTGCTGACCGCCCACCCCACAGAAGTGACCCGCCGCACCTTTATCCACAAGCACGTTCAGCTCAACGACTGCCTGGTGGCGCTGGAACTGGACCTGCCCGAACCGGAAAAGGCCGAGCTGCTGGCCCGGGTCGAGCAGCTGATCACCCAGGCCTGGCACAGCAACGAAATCCGCTCCCAGCGGCCGACCCCGGTCGATGAAGCCAAATGGGGCTTTGCGGTGATCGAAAACAGCCTCTGGCCCGCCCTGCCCAAGTTCATGCGCCAGCTCGACAGTCAGTTGAATGAACAGCTGGGTATTCGGCTGCCGCTGGACGCTTCTCCGGTGCGTTTCGCCTCCTGGATGGGCGGCGACCGGGACGGCAACCCCTTCGTGACCGCCAAGGTGACCCGGGAAGTACTGCTGCTCGGCCGCTGGATGGCCAGCTCGCTGTTTCTCAACGACATTCAGGAACTGGTGTCCGAGCTGTCGATGTCCCAGGCCAATGATGAGCTTTATCGCGCAACCGATCAGAGCGACGAGCCGTACCGGGCCATACTGCGCACCCTGCGGGAAGATCTGCGCGAAACCCTGATGCACCTCAACGCCCGGGTGCAGGGCCAGAGTACCGATGCCCGGGATCTGATCACCACCACAGAGCAGCTGCGCCAGCCGCTGGAGCTCTGCTATCACTCGCTGCAGGAGTGCGGCCTCGGCAAGATCGCCGACGGCCTGCTGCTGGACGTGATCCGCAAGGTGGCCTGTTTCGGCATTCATCTGCTCAAGCTGGATGTGCGTCAGGACGGCGAACGCCATACCCAGGCGCTGGCCGAAATCACCCGTTACCTCGGCCTCGGCGATTACGCCGACTGGAGCGAAGCCGACAAGCAGGCGTTTCTGCTCAACGAACTCAACTCCCGTCGTCCCTTATTGCCGCGTCAGTGGCAGCCTTCGGACGACACCAAGGAAGTACTGGATACCTGCAAGGTGATCGCCGAGCACCCGCAGGACGCCTTCGGCATCTACATCATCTCCATGGCCGGCGCCCCATCCGATGTGCTGGCGGTACAACTGCTGCTGAAAGAGTGCGGCGTCGATTTCCCGCTGCCGGTAGCGCCCCTGTTCGAGACCCTCGACGACCTCAACAAGGGTGCCGAGGTAATCGAGCAGCTGTATCATCTGCCCTGGTATCGCGGTTATCTGCAGGGTCGCCAGTTCGTTATGATCGGTTATTCCGACTCGGCCAAGGATGCGGGCATGATGGCCGCAGGCTGGGCCCAGTACAGCGCCATGGAAAAGCTGGTGGCCATCAGCGAGCAGGAACAGATCAAGCTGACCCTGTTTCACGGCCGGGGCGGCAGCCTGGGTCGCGGCGGCGGTCCGGCCCGGCAGGCGATCCTGGCCCAGCCTCCCGGCTCTACCCTGGGCGGCCTGCGGGTCACCGAGCAGGGCGAGATGATCCGCTTCAAGTTCGGCCTGCCCAAGGTGGCCATCGACAGCCTGGCGCTCTATGCCAGCGCCGTGCTGGAGGCCAACCTGCTGCCGCCACCCGAGCCCGAGCCTCAATGGCGCGAGCTGATGGACACCATGGCCGACGTCTCCTGCGCTCACTATCGTTCGCTTATTCGCGACGAGCCGGACTTTGTGCCTTACTTCCGCGCCGCCACCCCCGAGCTGGAGCTGGGCAAGCTGCCGCTCGGCTCTCGCCCGGCCAAGCGCAAACCCAATGGCGGCGTGGAAAGCCTGCGCGCCATTCCCTGGATTTTCGCCTGGACCCAGAACCGGCTGATGCTGCCCGCCTGGCTCGGCGCCCACAAGGGGCTGGAAAAGGTGATAGCGGACGGGCAGGAAAGCACCCTGATGGCCATGAACAAGCGCTGGCCCTTCTTCCGCGCCCGGCTCGACATGCTGGAGATGGTGTTCCTCAAGGCCGATCCTAGCCTGGCCGCCTACTACGACAGCCTGCTGGTACCGGCCGAGCTCAAGCCGCTGGGCAAGCGCTTGCGCGACGAGCTGCAGGCCAGCATGACGCTGGTGTTGCAGCTTAAAGAGGAAGCGGAGCTACTGTCCGATGAGCCCTGGATCAAGGAGTCCATCAAGTTGCGCAATCCCTACACGGATCCGCTCAACGTCTTGCAGGCCGAGCTGCTGAACCGTTCGCGTCAGCAGGGTGAAATTCACCCTGTGCTGGATCAGGCGCTCATGGTCACCATCGCCGGCATCGCCGCCGGCATGCGCAACACGGGTTAATGGCTGAGATATACTTAGAGGCAACTGGGTAACCTCTTCCGACACGCTACTGGCTAGGGTCTGTTGATAGCTATAAAAAGCCCCGGTGCCTACAGGCGCCGGGGCTTTTTTACTTCTGTATCAGGCTAGCGAGCCGGCTTAGCCTTTACTTGCTACTTTGCTGACAGCTTCGGACGAGGCGGCAGTTTCAACGAGTGGCTTCTTGGCCCAGTAGCCGGCCAGTAGTGAGCCGGAAATGTTATGCCACACGCTGAACAGGGTGCCAGGCAATGCTGCGGCCGGGGTGAAGAACTTCATCGCCAGCGCCGCCGCCAGACCGGAGTTTTGCAGTCCCACCTCGAAGGCGATGGTCCGGCAGACTTTCTTGTCGAAACCCATCAGGGCGGTAATGCCATAACCCAGCAGCAGACCACAGCTGTTATGCAGCAACACCGCCAGCGCCACTATGCCGCCGATATGGGCGATGTTGTCCGCATTCAGTGCCACTACGATGGCGATGATCAGCACTATGGCGGCCATGGAGAATAACGGCAGCACCGGTTCCAGCCTCTGTATCAGCCCACCGGCAAGATAATTGATGACCACACCCATCAGCACAGGTGCCACCACCACCTGCAGCAGGCTGATGAGCATGGACTGCACCGGCACATCCACGCTTTGCCCTACCAACAGCGCCACCAGCACAGGGGTGAGTACCACGCCCAACAAGGTAGAGATTGCCGTCATCGATATCGACAGCGCCGTATCCCCCTTGGCCAAGTAACACATTACATTGGAGGAGGTTCCACCAGCCACACTGCCCACCAGCAGCATGCCGACGGTCAGCTCGGCATCGAAGCCGAACAAGGTGGCAATCAGCAGGGCCACCAGCGGCATCACGGAAAACTGCAGCACCACGCCAACCAGCAGCGCCTTTCTGCTGGCCAACACGTTGCGAAAATCCTTGAAACTCAGCGTCAACCCCATACACAACATGATAACTGTCAGCAGCGGCACTATCTGCCCCTTGATCCCGACAAACAGCTCTGGCTGAACAAAGGCAAGAACCGACAATAACAACGCCCACAACGGGAATAACTGAGTGACCAGGGCCAGCATGATATTTCTCTCTGTCTGATTGAAGTGGTGTCATCCGGAACGGATAACGAAAGAGCCCTTGTTAACACAAAGCTGTGTTATGTCACAAGGGATGCCGTTATCTCCGATTCAATCACTCGATAAAACATTGCATAATCGAGCCATACTGCCGCTTCATTATTTCGGACTCTGCCATGACCCCCGCCATTCTTTTTCTGGAAAAACAAAAAGCCACCTTTACCCAACACCAGTATGAGTGCACCACTCTGGATGACTTCGGTGCCCATGCGGCCGAACAATTAAAAGTGCCGCTGGCGCAGGTATTCAAGACACTGCTCACCGAAGGCGAGCAAGGGGTAGTGGTGGCGCTGGTGCCCTCTTCCGGCAAGGTGAACCTCAAGCGGCTGGCCAAGGCCGCCGGAGTAAAGAAACTCGACATGATGCCGCCGGCCAAGGCGGAACGGCTGACCGGTTACAAGGTGGGCGGCATCAGTCCTTTCGCCCAGAAAAAGCGGCTGTCCACGGTGCTGGACGCCTCGGCACGGCAGCACCCCTTCGTACTGGTGTCCGGCGGCAAGCGGGGATTGTCGGTGGGCATCACCGCC
>JBFGZI010000067.1:0-9589 GCA_041586855.1 Oceanisphaera sp.
GGAGGTATGGTCATGTTGAAGCATTATTCAGGCACGGAGCGGCGACAGGAACACCGGCGGCAGATCCTGGATCGACGGGATCTGATCCGCTGGGAGCCGGATAAACATGAGCGCCGCCAGCTGCGCGGCCGCCGTACCGTCGACAACGCCAGAACCCTGTGGGATCAGTAATGCCCGCACCACTAAACAACTACTCAGACTTTAGGCCGCCTCACCAGAGGCAACACAGCCGTCTCCCACGACACGCCACTGGTAAATGACACTCACTGTTGCAGCCTACTGCGAACATTCACTGATGTTCGGTCAGGCTGCAACAGTTCGTCACGGCGAGACAAGCTCGCCCCCTGAGGGCTCGGAAATGCCATCCCTGGCATTTCACGGTCATGGGAGGTCGTCTCCGTTGCCTCTTCCTGACCTGCAGACAGTGCCAACAGATTACTCTGCATCAAGGAGGACAAAGGGATCTGCTCAGCCGACCATCCGCACCACGGATGGTGCGGCTGAGCCCCCAAGGATGGGTTCACGGCGAGTCGGCGGAGCGGACCCTTTGTCCTACTTTTGCAAAGCAACCGAATAGATCAGTTATTTAATCAGTTTGGTATTATGTGCAAAACCACAAAAACATCGACGCGATTTTGCGCATCAGCCGCATTTTGAATCGCCACAGTTGAGGCAGGTGTAGCAGCCGTCCATCAGGATCGCCGCCTTGAAGTTACACTTTCCGCACAGCTGGGCATCGGCCGGGAAGGCCCCCTTGTCGTCGTTGGCCGGCACTTCCTTTTTACCGCTATTTTTCGCGGCATTGTACTGGGCCCGCTTCTCGTCGATCAGCTTCTGCTGATGCTCATCCAGCCCCTCGGCTTTCAGCAGACCAATCATCTTCATGTGGGTCTCTATCGCCTCGCCGATCTCCGCCACCAACGAGGGCATAAACTTGCCCCCCTTCTTGAAATAACCGCCCTTGGGATCGAACACCGCCTTGAGCTCCTCCACCATAAAGATGACGTCGCCCCCCTTACGGAAGACCGCAGAGATAACCCGGGTCAGGGCCACTACCCACTGGTAATGCTCCATGTTCTTGGAGTTGATAAACATCTCGTAGGGATGGCGCTGTTCGTGCTCGGTGTCCTGGTTAAGCACGATATCATTGATGGTGATATAGAGCGCGTGCTCCGACATCGGCGTCTTGATCTTGTAGGTCGACCCCATCAGGAACTCGGGACGGGGCATATCCTCATGGACCCGCTCCAGGGTGTTTTTGGCCTCTTCGGCCGCCAGCGCTTGCTGTTTCGCCTTCTCTTCGGCGGTGATCACCTTGAAACCGGTGATCTTTTTCTCGATCTTGACTGTCATCTTCTCTAAATCCTGTCTCTGTCCGCCCTAGAACTTACCGTAGTAGCCTTCTTTGAGGGCCTCGAATAGGTTGGCTGCATTGTGCATCTCACCGTCGTATTCGACCTCCTCGTTGCCTTTGAGCTCCACCAGGCTGCCGTCTTCCAGGGTGAACTGGTAGCTGGTGTTCTCCAGGTCCTGCTCCTTGACCAGCACCCCCTGAAAAGCTTCGGGGTTAAAGCGGAAGGTGGTGCAGCCTTTCAGGCCCTGCTCGTAGGCGTACAGGTAGATATCCTTGAAAACGTCGTAGGGGAAATCGGTCGGTACATTGGCGGTCTTTGAAATGGAGGAATCGATCCATTTCTGCGCGGCCGCCTGGATATCCACATGTTGGCTGGGCTTGATATCGTCGGCGGTAATAAAGTATTCGGGTAACTGCTCGTCCGCGTTTTCGCTGTAGGGCATCGCCTTGTTGTTAACCAGCTCGCGGTAGGCCAGCAACTCGTAAGAGAATACGTCCACTTTCTCCTTGGTCTTCTTGCCCTCACGGATGATATTGCGGGCGTAATGGTGGGCGAAGCTGGGCTCGATGCCGTTACTGGCATTATTGCCCACCGACAGGGAGATGGTACCGGTCGGCGCGATGGAGCTGTGGTGGGTAAAACGACAGCCCTTCTCGGCCAGGGCCGCGATCAGCTGCGGATCTTCCTGGGCCACCTTCTGCATGTATCGGCTGTATTTGGCGTGCAGCACCTTGCCCGGTACCTGGTCGCCCAGCTTGTAGCCATCGTCCAGCATCTCGGGACGCTTGCGCAGCATCTCGCCGGTGACCTCAAACGCCTGGTCCATGATCGGCGCCGCGCCCTTCTCTTCGGCCAGTTCCAGGCCGGTGCGCCAGCCTGTCAGTGCCAACTCTTTGGTCACTTTTTCGGTGAAGGCCACGGACGCTGCGTCGCCGTACTTCATCCGCAGCATGGTGGCGGTGGAACCCAGCCCCAGGTAACCCATGCCGTGGCGACGCTTGGTGGTGATCTCATGGCGTTGCTGTTCCAGCGGCAGGCCGTTAATCTCGACCACGTTGTCCAGCATACGGGTAAAGATGGCGACAGTTTTACGGAACGACTCCCAGTCGAAACGGGCGTTCTCGGTGAAGGGGTCGAGTACGAACCGGGTCAGGTTTATCGAGCCCAGTAGGCAACTTCCGTAGGGCGGCAGCGGCTGCTCACCGCAGGGATTGGTGGCGCGAATGTTCTCACAGAACCAGTTGTTGTTCTGCTCGTTGACCTTGTCGATCAGGATAAACCCGGGCTCGGCAAAGTCATAGGTGGAGGTCATGATGGCGTTCCACAGCTTCTGCGCACGGATCGTCTTGGTCACGCGGCAGGCGACCAGGCCTTCATCGTTGCTGACGTAACCCTGTTTATGGGGCCATTCCCGCCAGATCACGGTCTCTTCGGCCAGGTCGATAGCGTCACGCTCCACTTCCTTTTCGGTCATGGGAAAGGCCAGTTTCCACTCGCTGTCTTCTTTCACCGCCTGCATAAACTCATCGGTGATCAGCAGGGAAAGGTTGAACTGGCGCAGACGGCCGTCCTCGCGCTTAGCGCGGATGAAATCCAGCACGTCGGGGTGGCCCACATCGAAGGTGGCCATCTGGGCACCACGCCGACCACCGGCAGAAGAGACGGTGAAACACATCTTGTCGAAGATATCCATAAAGGACAACGGACCTGAAGTGTAAGCGCCGGCACCAGAGACATAGGCGTTCTTGGGACGCAGGGTGGAGAACTCATAGCCGATACCGCAACCGGCCTTGAGGGTCAGGCCCGCTTCCAGGTTCTTGCCCAGAATATCGTCCATGGAGTCGAAAATGGTGCCGGACACGGTGCAGTTGATGGTGGACGTGGCTGGCTTATGTACCTGGGCACCGGCATTGGACATCACCCGTCCGGCCGGTACCGCGCCGTGACGCAGCGCCCAAAGGAACTTTTCGTTCCATTCGTCCCGCTTCTTCTTGCTGGTCTCGACTTCTGAAAGAGCTTTGGCGATACGCTGGAAGGTAGCATCCATATCCTGGTCAAGAACTTCGCCAGACTTGGACTTGAGGCGGTACTTGGAATCCCAGATATCCAGGGAAGCGCCCTGGTAGGGAATCTCTTTTTCTGTTTGGGTGACGACCTTAAGGGAAACAGTCATTTAAAATAAACCTTATTTATTTTCAACTTATAAAGTTGTGTGACTTTGAATGTACACTTGATGATCGATTTAGCATATATTGTATGCCTACCCCACTAGGCATACAACATATAGTGTATCTGCCACTTATCACTTTCCATCGGCAGCTTTTGGACCACCTCTGATGCCAAGAATTCAAGACCCCTGCCGGCTGGTTTAGCGGGGGTAAGCAGCCACCAACTGCGCCTCCTCAAACAAGCAAAAAAGAATTAAAAAAATCGCCTTTTATAGCCAAGTCATATAAAAAAGAAAATCCGGAAAGCCACTAAATTAGGGGCTCCCTGGATAAAAAATACCTCGCCCGCACGAAAGCGGCGCAAACAGCCCAAAAGGGTGTCCTCTGCAGCTATAGAGCAATCTTGAGTCACCTCTTGTATGCTGCGTCCGGCGTTGCCGGAGTCGGCGCCAGGCTTCCTTCAGACCCTGCCATTGGCTAGGTGAGCGCTGACCGAAGCTCTGCTTCGCATCAGTACGGACGCCTTTGCCACTCGGGTTGTCTTCCCTCCAGTCAGGGTGACGTGGACTTCGTTCAGTCCACCCGGGTTTGCCAGCTTCGCTGGGCAAAAAAAACCGGCCCATCGGGACCGGTCAAAAATGAAGAAGAGAGAGAATTCAAATTCAGTAAGCACACCTATTCAGAGGGCGGCCGGACCGAAAGGTTCCAGGTTTTTGCTCTTTTTTCTTGCTGAGGGCTCTTTTTTTATTGCTGAAGGCTCTTTTATTGCTCTTCCCGCTTGAACACCAGCTCGGTGGCCGTCGACTCCGCTTCCACGAAATAGTAACCGGCGGTATCGAAGGCGGTCAGCTGGCTCACCTCGGTCAGGCGCTGCTCTATGATGTAGCGCGCCATCATGCCCCTCGCCTTCTTGGCGTAGAAGCTGATTATCTTGTACTGGCCCTTCTTGCAGTCCTTGAACACGGGCGTGATGATTTGTCCGTCCAGCTTCCTCGGTTTCACCGCCTTGAAGTATTCGTTGGACGCCAGGTTGATTAGCACGCTGTCACCCTGCGCCGCCAGCGCCTCATTGAGCTTGTCGGTGATGATATCGCCCCAGAACTGGTACAGGTCCTTGCCCCGCTCGTTGTCCAGTTTGGTGCCCATCTCCAATCGATAAGCCTGCATCAGATCCAGGGGGCGCAACAGCCCGTAAAGGCCAGAGAGCATGCGCAGGTGCAACTGGGCGAAGGCGAAATCGTCCGGGGACAGGCTCTCGGCGTCCAGCCCGGTATAAACATCGCCCTTGAATGCCAGCAGCGCCTGCTTGGCATTGGCCGGGGTGAAATCCGGCTGCCAGTCGGCAAAGCGGGCGGCATTGAGCCCGGACAGCTTGTCGCTGATCCCCATCAGCCTGCCAATCTCGGCCGGGGTCAGCCGGCGCGCCCGCTCGATAAGCTCGGCCGAGTGCTCCAGCAGCTCGGGCCGGGTAAAATCGGCAATGACCGGTGGCGTGTCGAAATCGAGGGTCTTGGCGGGGGAAACCACTATTAGCATGAAGGGCCTCTGAATAGCTGTCACAAACAGCCCCATCACGGCGCAAGACCGTGATGGGGCTGTGCAAATATGGGTTAATCGGACTCTATGGTCACGTTGTCGAGCAGGCCGGCATCCATACCGCCGCCGCCCTGCAACTTGATCATCAGACGCAGATCGTTGGGCGAGTCGGCGTAGGCCAGCGCTTCGGTGTAGCCTATATGGTTCTGGCTATAAAGATCAAACAGCGCCTGATCGAAGGTCTGCATGCCCAGCTCACGAGACTTGCTCATCACCCCTTTCAGCCGGTGCATGTCCCCCTTGCGGATCAGATCCGATATCAAGGGCGTATTGAGCAGGATCTCGAAGGCACCACGGCGCTGTGTCCCATTCTGGGTCGGGATCAGCTGCTGCCCCACTATCGCCTTGAGGTTGAACGACAGGTCGAACTGCAACTGACGATGCTTGCTTTCCGGTACCAGATGCATGATCCGATCCAGCGCCTGGTTGGCGTTGTTGGCATGCAAGGTGGCCATGCACAGGTGGCCGGTTTCGGCGAAGGCCAGCGCATAGCCCATGGTCTCTTCCGAGCGAATTTCACCGATCAGAATCACGTTCGGGGCCTGACGCAGAGAGCTTTTCAGGGCCGCATCGAAGGATTCGGTATCCGTGCCCACCTCCCGCTGGGTGATGATGGATCTTTCATGCTGGTGAATAAACTCCACCGGATCCTCTATGGTGAGGATATGGCCGTCCGAATGACGGTTACGGTGGCCAATCATGGCCGCCAGGGAAGTGGACTTGCCAGAGCCGGTACCGCCCACGAACAGCACCAGGCCGCGCTTTTCCATGGCCACGTTCCGCAAGACTTCGGGCAGATACAGTTCCTCGAAGGTGGGGATCCGGCTTTCGATGCGCCGGATCACCATGCCCGCCTGATCCTGCTGCCAGAAGGCGCTGACCCGGAAGCGGCCCAGCTGTTCGTCGCTGATGGCGAAGTTCGCCTCTTTCTGGCGATGAAAACGTTCACGCCAGTCATCGTTCATGCAGGATTCCACCAGCGCCAGCGCCACCTCCGGGGTCAGCGCCGTGTCGGTCACCTGCATCAGTCGCCCCTGGCTTTTGACCGTCGGCGGTATGCCGACGGAGATGTACATATCCGAGGCCTGCTTGTCCAGCATGGCCTGCAGTAACGGCGTTAGCTCCATCGTCATCTCCGGTTATTGAATACTTTGCGGATCCACCGCCTTGGTACGGGCTTCCGTCGGGGCGACCAGGCCGCTGCTGACCAGCAGCTTCAGACACTGATCCATGGTTTGCATGCCGTGGGCCATGCCGGTCTGGATCACCGAATACATCTGCGCCACCTTGTCTTCCCGGATCAGGTTACGGATCGCCGTGGTACCCAGCATGATCTCGTGGGCGGCGATACGACCGCCGCCCTCCTTTTTCAGCAGGGTCTGGGAGATCACCGCCCGCAACGATTCGGACAGCATGGATCGTACCATGTCCTTCTCGGCGCCCGGAAAAACATCGATGATACGATCTATGGTCTTCGCCGCCGACGAGGTATGCAGGGTGCCAAACACCAGATGACCGGTCTCGGCCGCGGTCAGCGCCAGCCGAATGGTTTCCAGATCCCTGAGTTCCCCCACCAGGATAATATCCGGATCTTCCCGCAGGGCCGAACGCAAGGCGTTGCTGAACGAATGGGTGTCTCTGTGCACTTCGCGCTGGTTGACCAGGCATTTCTTGTTGCTGTGCACGAATTCGATGGGATCTTCGATGGTGAGGATATGCTTGTTGTAGTTCTCGTTGATATGGTCAACCATCGCCGCCAATGTGGTGGATTTACCGGAGCCGGTCGGCCCGGTTACCAGCACCAGGCCACGGGGATATTCGGCAATGCGACGGAAAATATCCGGGCCGCCCAGTTGCTCCAGACTCCAGACCTCGCTGGGGATCACCCGGAAGACCGCCGCCGCGCCGCGGGCCTGATGATAGGCATTGACCCGGAAACGGGCCAGACCCGGCAACTCGAACGAGAAGTCGGCCTCGAGGTTCTCTTCCAGTTCCTTTCGTTGACGATCATTCATGATGTCATACACCAGCCGTTGCACTTCCCTGTGGTCCATCTCCGGCAGGTTGATCTTGCGCACTTCACCATCCACTCGTATCTGCGGCGAAACCCCGGCGGACAGATGCAGATCCGATGCATTATGTTTTACACTAAATGCCAATAATTCCGTAATATCCATATCCTCTCCTGTCGCTCTCGGTTTATTACCCATATGAATACTATCGTAGAACACCTGCAACAAGTTCACGCCAGAATCACCGCCGCCGCCGCAATCTGTGAGCGAAGTCCCGATGATATTCAGCTACTGGCGGTGAGCAAGACCAAACCCGCCACCGACGTGCAGGCCGCCTATGCCGCCGGGCAACGCCAATTCGGTGAAAACTACGTGCAGGAAGCCGTCGATAAAATCGCCGCCCTCAAGGCCGAATGTCCCGATATCCGCTGGCACCTGATAGGTCCCTTGCAGTCCAACAAAAGCCGCCAGGTGGCCGAGGCCTTCGACTGGGTGCAAAGCGTGGACCGGCTCAGAATAGCACAGCGGCTCAGCGACCAGCGACCAGGTAACATGCGACCGCTCAATATCTGCCTGCAGGTCAATGTCAGCGGAGAAGACAGCAAGTCCGGCCTGCCACCCGACCAGGTGGAAGAGCTGGCCCGGCAAATCAGTCTGTTACCCGGATTATGCCTTCGTGGCCTGATGGCAATACCGGAGGCTACCGACAATTCCGACCGACTAAAGACGCAATTACTAGAGTTGAAGCAACTCTTTGATAGAATGGCGGAAAAATATCCTCAGATGGACACACTATCGATGGGGATGAGTAAGGATCTCGAACTCGCAGTGGCCTGTGGCAGTACCCTGGTAAGGGTTGGCACGGCCATATTTGGCTCTCGCAACCCTTGAGTGATCATTGATGGAACACAGAAAACTCGTCTTTATCGGCGCAGGCAACATGTCTCGCAGCCTGATTTCCGGACTTATCCAGTCCGGCTACCCGGCCGACGCCATCATGGCCGCCAATCCGTCTCGCCCCAAGCTGGAAGCACTGGCGGCCGATTTCGGTATTCGCACCACCCAGGATAACGCCGAGGCCACCAGCTGGGCCCAGGCCCTGGTGCTGGCGGTCAAGCCGCAGATGATGGCCAGCATGCTGGAGGCGCTGGTACGCTCAACCGGCGGGCTCGACGGCAAACTGCTGATTTCCATCGCCGCCGGCATCAGTGTCACTCGCCTGGAGCAGATGGCCGGCCAGAACCGCATAGTGCGCACCATGCCCAACACGCCCTCATTACTGGGACTGGGCATGACAGGCCTCTATGCCAGAGACCATGTCAAACAGGCGGATCGGGATTACTGCGAACAGATGATGCAGGCGGTGGGCAAGACCCTGTGGGTGGCACAGGAAGACGGCATCAATCAAATTATCGCCGCTGCCGGCAGTGCCCCCGCCTACTTCTTCCTGTTCATGGAAGCCATGGCGACCCAGGCGCAACAATCCGGCTTCAATGAGCAGGAAGCCCGCCTGCTGGTGCAGCAAACGGCACTGGGCGCCGCCAATATGGTGGCAGCCAATCCCGACACCAGCCTGAGTGCGCTTCGTGCCCAGGTCACATCAAAGGGCGGAACCACCGCCGAGGCCATTCGCCGCTTTCAGGAGCAGGGACTGGAACAACTAGTGGCCGATGCCATGGCCGCCGCCGTGGCGCGGGCGCGAGAACTGGAAACGCAGCTCTAAGGAACAACAATGAACACTGCTTACTACCTGATTAATACCCTTTTCGATCTTTACCTGATGGTGGTGCTGCTGCGTATCTGGCTACAGCTGGCCAGGGCGGACTTTTACAATCCCTTCAGCCAGTTTGTGGTCAAGGCCACCAACCCGGTGCTGAAACCGCTGCGTCGCTTTATTCCCGGCTTTTTTGGTATCGACTTTGCCGCCGTGGTGCTGGCGGTCCTGGTAGCCACAGCCAAGCTGATGCTGTTCAAGGCCATGAATCTGCTCTATGCGGACTGGAGTACGGTCGTGCTGGTGGGATTGATTACCGTGCTGAAAAAAGCCGGCGTCATGCTGTTCTGGATCCTGATCGTCCGGGCACTGCTGAGCTGGGTCAGCCAGGGCCGCAGCCAGATCGAGTACGTGATGTTCCAGCTGACCGAACCGCTGCTGGCGCCACTGCGCCGTATTATTCCCCCCATGGGCGGCCTGGACCTGTCCATGCTGCTGGCTTTTATCGGCCTGCAGGCCCTCAACTGGCTAATGGGTGACCTGTTTGGCCAGCTGTGGTGGCAACTGTAAATCAGCCGGTCCGGTTGGAACAGGACCGACTCTATCTCAGTCTTAACCTGCAACCCAAGGCCAGCCGGGATCGGTTTCTCGGCCTAAACTAATCATAATGACCCATAAACAAGGAACGGCTATGTTCAAATTGATTCTCTCGGCTCTGGTATTGCTGTTTTCATTGCACAGCCA
>JBFGZI010000068.1:0-9457 GCA_041586855.1 Oceanisphaera sp.
CACCAGCATAGTGGCCGCCTTCGTGGCCCTGAACGCCTTTTACGACCAGGCGCTGAGCGAGCATGAGCTGATGCTGCTGATGGGGGAGCTGGAAGGGCAGATTTCCGGCTCCATTCATTACGACAACGTGGCGCCCTGCCATTTTGGTGGCATGCAGCTGGTGCTGGACGACGCCGGTGTGGTCAGCCAGACCCTGCCCAGCTTCGACGACTGGTACTGGGTGCTGTGCTATCCGGGCATCAGTGTCTCTACCTCGGCGGCGCGCAGCATACTGCCGGCGCAATATCGCCGGCAAGACTGCCTCACCTACGGTCGTCGTCTGGCGGGCTTTGTGCATGCCAGCCATACCGGTCAGGAGCCGGTGGCCGCCGCCATGCTCAAAGACGTGATAGCCGAACCTTACCGGGCTCAGCTCATCCCCGGCTTCGATGCGGTGCGGGACCAGGCCGCCGCCATGGGTGCGTTGGCCACCGGAATTTCCGGCAGTGGCCCCACCGTATTCTGCGTGCTTAAAGACTTAAGCCAGGCAGAAAAGCTGAAAGCCTGGCTGGCCGAACACTTTATTCAGAATCAGGATGGCTTCTGCCATATTTGTAAAATCGATGCCGAAGGCGCTCGGGTAACAGGAACAGAATTATGAAGTTGTACAACATCAAGGATAATGCGGAAACCATCGATTTTGCCGGTGCGGTAAAACAGGGGCTGGGTCGTGGTCAGGGGTTGTTTTTTCCGGAAAACCTGACCCCCATCGCCAACATCGATGCGCTGCTGGAGCTGCCGCTGGTACCACGTTCTGTGGCCGTGTTGCAGCACCTGATCGGCAATGAAATTCCCGAGTCCACTCTTACCGCCATGGTCGAGCACGCCTTTACCTTCCCGGCGCCGCTGGTCAAGGTAGACGACCACACCTACGCCCTGGAGCTGTTCCACGGCCCGACCCTGGCATTCAAGGACTTCGGTGGCCGTTTCATGGCCCAGTGCCTGGCGACTTTGAGCAAAGACGGCAAGAAAATCACCATCCTCACCGCGACTTCTGGCGATACCGGCGCCGCCGTGGCCCATGCCTTCTACGGTCTGCCCAACATCGAAGTGGTGATCCTGTATCCGGAAGGCAAGATCAGCCCGCTGCAGGAAAAACTGTTCACCACCCTGGGTGACAACATCAGTACCTATGCGGTGCAGGGTGACTTCGACGATTGTCAGGCGCTGGTGAAGCAGGCGTTCGACGACGAAGAGCTGAAAGCCGCCGTGGGCCTCAACTCAGCCAACTCCATCAACATCAGTCGCCTGGTGGCTCAGGTGTGCTACTACTTCGAGGCGGTGGCACAACTGCCCGCCGAGCAGCGTAGCAAGGCGGTGATTGCGGTGCCGTCCGGCAACTTCGGTAACCTGACCGCGGGCCTGATTGCCAAGGCACTGGGCCTGCCGGTGAAGCGCTTCATGGCCGCCACCAACGCCAACGATACGGTGCCGCGCTATCTGGAAAGCGGCAGCTGGGATCCGAAAAACACAGTGGCGACCCTGTCCAACGCCATGGATGTGAGCCGCCCCAACAACTGGCCGCGGGTGGAAGAGCTGTGCCGGGTCAAGGGCTGGAAACTGTCCGACATCGCCTCCGGTGCGCTGAACGACGAGCAGACCAAAGACGCGCTCAAGCGCCTGTTCGAGCTGGGCTACTTGTGCGAGCCCCACGGTGCCATCGGCTGGGATCTGCTGAACAAGGAACGGGGCAAGGACGAAGTGGGCATCTTCCTCTGTACCGCTCATCCGGCCAAGTTCAAGGAAAACGTCGACGAGATCCTGGGCCAGGACATTCCGTTGCCGGGCCCGCTGGCCAAGCACATGGCCATGGAATCACTGTCTGGCGTGATCCCCGCCGACTTCGCCGCCCTCAAAGCGAAGATGATGAAGTAAAGCGTCACTCAGTACTCTGTATATCATGCCGGGCTTGTCCCGGCATGTTTCGTTTTGGCCGGCTGAAAATGAAAAGGGACACCCATCCCAAAAAAATGAAAAGGGACACCCATCCCAAATTCGTCCTGATCTGGCTGTAACCCTGTACCGAAAAAGTGAAAACAGGCCGGTTTCAGGGTTTAAGTCAGGTAACTTGGCGAAACCTCATTCACACAAAAGCCCTGCTTAAACGGGCAGAGCTTTTGGCTGCTACAGACTTCGATAAACTTATTTTTCTCCGTCTGAGCAACGGGCTCTCGGTAAGCTATTTAAAGAGACTGTTGATGGTGGCTTTCTTCCGGATTGCAGCAAGCCTACTCCTGACAGGATCACAACCATGGCAACAATATCGAGACCTTTGACTGGCTCACCGATGATGACGACTCCAATCAGCAGAGCGACGACGGGAGGGATGTAGGTGACCCCCGAGGCAACGATGGCCCCAAGCCGGTTGACGATGAAGTAATAGAGAATATAAGCGACGCCGGTTCCCAGCAGTCCCAGCCCAACCACCATGGCCAGGGTGGGCCCGGGATGTGCAAACAGCTGCTGGATGCCATGGAGTTCTGTGACCAGAAGCAACAGAACCAGCGCAAAACCTGTTTGATAGGTGGCCAGAGCCAGGGCAGGCAGACCCAGAGGGCTGACGAACTTGCGTGCATAGACAAACGAAAGCCCCACACTCAATGAACCAAGCAACATGTACAGCACCCCAGGAAGATTGATGTCCGCTCCCTGGTTCTGCCAGGGGCGGGCAATCAACAGTACCCCAACAAAGCCTAGAATGGTGCCGCCAATAGAGCGCACGTTAATAGGTTCGCTGCGCAAAAATGCCAGGGCTGCTACAAAGGTAAACAGCGGAATGGCACCACTGAGCATTCCGGCCAGGCTCGATAGTAGTAGAGCGGTACCTTTTGCAAAAGCAAAGTAGTAAATGGCGGTTGCAAGCAGGGCCATTACGATAAAATGGTGGGCATGACGCAGGTGAGCCCAGTGCAGGGAGCGGGTGAACAGGCCGACGAGCAGGATCGGAATAAAGCCAAATATCACCCTCAGCAGAGCGACTTGCGATGGAGTGATCCAGTCGGCGGCCCACTTCATGAAGATGAAGTTACTGCCCCAAATAACTCCAAGCAGGACGAAGGCGATATAGGAAGCATTTCTGTGCATTAGAGCCATCATTCGTTTTCCCTCGCCACGCTGCCGTTTGTATGAATGTTTTGACCTGTGTTGCCAACAGTCTTGTTGGCAACACAGGTCAGTACCGAGCCCAGACAGCTGCCCTCGGTAATCATCAATGCCACTCCTTGCTTGTTCATATGCGACTCCTGACGTTGTTCATGTTGAAATGACAGCGTAAGCATGACGAAATTGACACTATTGGAAAAACGTTATCTCATGGGGTAAGGGTGTAGAAAATCTACAGGCTCAATCGTCATGGCATTTAAACCTAAACCAAAACTAGAATCACTTCGTATGTTCGATGTGGCAGCAAGGCGGCTTAATTTCCGCCTTGCTGCCGACGAGCTAGCGTTGACGCAGAGCGCTGTGGCCCAGAGGATACGCCAGCTGGAAGAGGAACTTGGCGTTGCCTTGTTTGTACGGGAACCAAGAGGCTTGGCGTTAACTGCCCAAGGCCGGCACTATCACGCCACCATCAGCCAGGCATTGTCGATGATCGACGAAGCTACGCGTAATCTTGTTTCATCAGGCACCCGAATGACCCTGAGTGTAACGCCGTCCTTCGCGGCCAAGTGGTTGCTACCACGACTGAAAAACTTTCGGCAATATTATCCTCATCTTGATCTGCAACTTGAGGCCAGTGAGCAGCTGGCTGATTTTCAAACCGATGAAGTGGATTTCGCCATTCGCCAGGGCACACCACCGTTCGGTACCGGACTTTACTGGGAGCTGCTGACCAGGTTGAATTTATGCCTGTTGTGTAGCCCCGATTATCTGGCGAAATATGATGGTCAGATTGATCTTGAGGATCTGTCATCACATACCCTGATTGGTGATGCGCATGATCACTGGAAGAGCCTGTTTCAGCATATCCCCTATCAGACAAGTGCAGCGACGTTGCGACTCAGCCATACCAGTCTGGCCATCGATGCCGCCCGAGCCAGCCAGGGCATAGTGCTGGCTCCCCACATCCTGGTAGCCCAGGATATTCAAGAGGGAGCGCTGATTATGATGCGCCAGTTCACCGATGATCCTCGGGGGTTTTATCTTGTGTGTCCCCATGCTCGTCAGCAAGAGGCTCAACGGATATTACTGCCTTGGCTAAAGGCAAATATCGAACCGGTATAAACTGGTAACTGACGAGTCAGGTATCAAGGGCTGATACTCGCAAAACCAGCCTTCAGGGACAGGAGGAACGGCATACATGATAAGAATGACCCTTTAGCATAGAGGGTTATTCTGGTTGGCCCTGATTTCAAATACCGCGCGGTAATAGGAGAGCGATTGTCTTTCGATTTAAAGAGCTTGGAACTGTTTGTGCGTGTGGCAACGCTGGGAGCCATTGGTCGAGCGGGAGCCGAGTTTAATTTATCCCCGACCACTGCGACGCAGCGGCTCAAGACGCTGGAAACCGAGCTGGGAGTGAAACTGCTCAACCGCACCACGCGGGCGGTGTCGTTAACACCGGATGGCGAGATCCTGCTGGAGCATGCCCGGCGTATTCTCGATGACGTAGAAGCCGCCAGGAATGTGCTGTCGCATACCACCAAATCCATTTCGGGCTCGTTGCGGGTGACGGCTTCGGCTTCTTTCGGTCGTTCCCATATAGTGCCGTTTGTGCCGGAGTTTTTGCGTCTTTATCCCGGTGTGACGTTGGAGCTGCACCTGACTGATTCGGTCGTGGACATTGTTGAAATGGGTTACGACTTGGCCTTTCGCATCGGCTCGTTGGCACCGTCCAGTCTGTTGGCCAGAAAACTTGATAACAACCCGCAGGTCTTGGTGGCATCGCCGGATTATCTGGCTCGGGCAGGGTATCCCGAAACGCCACAGGATCTGGCTAAACATGCCTGTTTGTCTCTGGGTGAGAACCGAGTCTGGAAGCTGCTCGCACGAGATGGAACTCCGCACGACATTAAAGTCTCCGGGCCGGTGTCTGTCAATCTGGGGGACGCCCTTGGCGAATTGATACTGGCAGGGATGGGGATTGGTCTGTCGGCGTTGTGGCATGCGGGCCCGGACATCAAAGCCGGGCGGCTCATCCCTGTGTTACCTGAGTTTCGTGTTTGGCCCGACACCAAAATCTGGGTGGTACGCCCGCCCGGGCGATTGATGCCGGCAAGGGTTAAGGCCTTTCTTGATTTCATGCAGGTATACATTATGGAAACCAATGTTGAACGTTACGGCAGCCTGCTTGATGAAGATGGTGAAATTTGTATCGAACGCCAGGGGAGAGGGGAAGTATAAGTGGCCGTCGTTTGGAATTATTCCGAAAAACGGAATAATGTTTTTAGAATTTGCCAGATAGTTCAGAGTAACGGAGCTTGTTACTGTGTGGCCCATCAAACAAGGAGCCCGCACCATGAACAACCAAACAGACACTGCTGTCGCCACTGCCGATATTCAGGACCTGATCCTTCAGGCATTTAACTTTCGTCACGCGACCAAGGTCTTCGATCCTTCCCGCAAGATAGATGACAGCGAGTTCAATACGGTGCTTGAATCTGCTCGCCTGTCGCCAAGTTCGTTCGGTATGGAGCCCTGGCAGTTGCTGATTGTGCAAAGCCCGGAAAAGCGTGAGCTGTTCCGCGAGTTTTCCTGGGGAGCCAATGGCGCCTTCAATGGCAGCGCCGGTCAGCTGGGGACCGCCAGTCATTTTGGTATTTTTCTCGCCCATACCGGTGCCACCATGACGCATCACTCGGACTATCTGCAAAGGCATCTGAAAGAGGTCAAGCTGCTTCCGGATGAGGTCATCGGCTTCATCAACAGTGCCTATCAGAAGTTCCAGGAGCAGGATTTCGGTATTGCAGGCGACCGTCAGATCACCGACTGGTCGGCTCGCCAAGCCTATATCGCGCTGGCCAACATGATGACCACAGCCGCACTCATGGGTATCGATTCCTGCCCGATAGAAGGGTTCGATATGGCCAAGACCAGCGCCGTGCTGGAGCAACATTTCGGCATTGATCCTGCTGTCTATCAACCGGCAGTCATGGTCGCCTTTGGCTACCGTGCCGACGGGCCCGCGCACCCCAAGACCCGCCGCGAGCTGGACCAGGTGGTGACCTGGGCCTGATCAGGCCTTGTACTTTACATCTTGTTCCCGGCGCCGTTGGCCGGGAGCGGCTGACCAATGGCATCCACCCAGGCTTCACCGAGTGAGGGAAACAACACATGCAAAAAACCATTCTTGTAACCGGATCGACCGATGGTATCGGCCTGGAAACGGCAAAAACACTGGTTTCTTTGGGCCATAGGGTGCTGCTGCACGGGCGTAACCCGGCAAAGCTGGCGGACGCGGAAAAAGCGCTCTCTGCATTGCCGGGAGCAGGCCGTGTTGAAAGTTATGTGGCGGATCTGTCGCGCATGGCCGATGTCGAGGCGCTCGCCGCTTCCGTGACCGCACGGCACGGCAAACTCGATGTGCTGATCAACAATGCAGGTATCTTCCGCTCGGCCGACGCCATCACCCAGGATGGGCTGGATGTCCGCTTCGCGGTCAACACGCTGGCCCCTTATCTGCTGACGCAACGGCTGTTACCGCTGATGGGCGAGACCGGACGGGTGATTAACCTGTCTTCCGCGGCACAAGCGCCGGTTGATCCCCAAGCCCTGGCCGGGCGTGTCCGGCTGCCCGACGATTTCGCGGCCTACTCCCAGAGCAAGCTGGCGCTGACCATCTGGTCCCGTCACCTGGCACTGGCGCTTAAGGGCGCTCCGGCCATGATTGCGGTTAACCCCGGCTCCATGCTGGGCAGCAAGATGGTGAAAGAAGGCTTTGGTGTGGCGGGTGGCGATATTCGTATTGGCGCAGATATATTGACCCGGGCTGCGCTGGACGATGAATTTGAAACGGCTTCCGGCCAGTATTTTGACAACGACACGGGCCGGTTTGCCGAGCCACACCCCGATGCGCTTGATGCCGAAAAGTCTGCAGATATTGTACGTATCATCGAGGAGACCCTGGCTGAAATAGCACAATAAAGCATCTTTGATTTCGAGGCTGGTATTCGCTGAAAGAGGTGCTGGTCCACAAAGGTACTTGCTCGATATAAACAAGAGGAATTCGATATGAAAGCAATAGGATACAAGCAGGCTGGCCCCATCACAGCAGCAGACGCCCTGATTGAATTTGAAACACAGGCTCCGGAGATGGGTCCGCGTGACCTGCTGGTGGAAGTACGAGGCATTTCGGTCAACCCCGTGGATGTAAAGGTGCGAGCCGCGCCTCAGCTGGGGCCGGAGCAAGGTCAAACCAAGATTATTGGCTACGATGCCGCAGGCGTTGTACGGGGCGTCGGGCCCGAGGTCAGCAACTTTACGGTGGGGGATGAGGTCTATTACGCCGGTGATCTCATGCGCTCTGGCACCAACGCCGAGCTCCATGCCGTTGATGAACGGATCGTCGGTAAAAAACCAACATCGCTTGGTTTTGCCGATGCGGCCGGTTTGCCGCTGACGTCCATTACCGCCTGGGAAATCCTGTTTGACTCTTTTGGACTTAAAGCAGGAGAGGGACAAGGCGAGAGTCTGCTGGTGGTCGGTGCTGCGGGTGGTGTCGGCTCCATCCTCATCCAGCTGGCCAAGAAACTCACGGGGCTGACCGTGATTGCGACGGCGTCTCGCCCCGACACCATAGAGTGGGTCAAAAAAATGGGCGCCGATCATGTGATAAGCCACCGTGAATCACTGGTTGACCAGGTCAAGGCGTTGGGGATTGAACCAGGCTACGTGGCCTCCCTCAATGGCACTGACGAACACTTCCCCGGCATCATCGAGCTGATCAAGCCTCGCGGCCATATCGCCATGATCGATGATCCACAGTCTCTGGACATCAGCCTGATCAAGCCCAAGGCCCTGAGCTTCAGCTGGGAGTTTATGTTTGCGCGCTCCATGTTCCAGACCGATGACATGGAAAAGCAGGGTGAGTTGCTGAATAGGGTCGCGGAGCTGATCGACGAGGGGGCGTTGGTATCAACCGTCACCAGTAACCTCGGGAAAATAAGCGCCGACACGCTCAAGCAAGCTCATGAGCAGCAGGAAAGCGGCCGCGTGATCGGCAAAAACGTGCTCGACGGTTTTTAGTCGCCTGTAAACCAAAGGGTGGCCGGATGTCATCCTTTACCCTGTCGCAAGCGGCAAACCATCGGCAATATCGTCGCCTACTACCGAGTAAATAGCATATGGGCTGCCGCCCCATCAGTTCCCGAGGGGCTTTGCAGTGGGCCCAACACCGGTGGTGATTTTTCAACAATTCGAATCAAGAGTAATATCTCCTAATCGTGTGCAACAGGTAAATAATGAGTCAACATAGTGAGTCTCTTGGCAGACAGTTATACCGCATGACATGGCCAATGCTGATTGGCGTGCTGGCGCTGATGAGCTGTCAGTTGGTGGACAGTGCCTATATTGGTCAGCTGGGTACTCTGCCCCTGGCGGCAGTCGGCTTCACCATTCCAGTGTATCAGCTCATCATCGGTATACAGGTCGGGTTGGGTATCGCAACAACAACGGTGATTTCTACCGCTCTGGGTGCTCAAAGAAACAGCTATGCCAGACAACTTGGCACTCTGGTGCTTGCCTGCGGCTTTGTGCTTATTGCCATGCTTTGTTTACTGATCTGGGCTGGTCAGCAGGTGATTATTTTCAACCTGGGCGCCAGTGAAGAGCTCTATCCCCTTGTAGGTGCATACTGGTTACCCTGGTTGCTCAGTTGCTGGCTGGGCGCCATGTTGTATTTTGGATACAGCATTTTTCGGGCTCATGGCGAAACATTCCTGCCGGGCATGGTGATGGTATTAACGAGCCTGCTGAACGTGGTGCTGGACCCGGTGTTTATTTTTGTCCTTGATATGGGGCTGGCAGGTGCGGCCTGGGCAACCATCTGTGCGTTTGGCGTGGGTTGTATCATCATCTTCGCCAGTATTCTTCGCAAGCGCCTGATCCAATTACCAAGCAATGCCACCCGTATCACCGCAGGATTACGGAGTCTGATGTCATTCATGGCTCCATCCATGTTGAGTCAGTTTATTCCTCCTGTTTCAGCCATGCTTGCGACGACTATCGTGGCGGTGAGTGGTGACCATGCAGTGGCCGCCTGGGGGCTGGGCAGTCGTATTGAATTGCTTTCCATCATTGTTGTCCTGGCATTAACCATGTCGATGCCTTCGATGATTGGGAGGCTACGCGGCAGTAATGACATTGAACAGATCCGGCAACTGGTCAAGAAGGCTGTTGGGTTTGTTGTTGTCTGGCAGTTGGTGCTGGCCGTTATTGTCGCCTTCATTTCGGCACCTCTGAGTGATTTGTTGACCAGTGA
>JBFGZI010000069.1:0-9348 GCA_041586855.1 Oceanisphaera sp.
CTGTCATGTGACGGTCGGCTGAGGCAATCCCTGCTGCCTCTTCAGAACACCCGAGTTGGCTGCTGACAGGCGACACCGGCGTATAAGGAGGACAAAGGGATCTGCTCCTCCGGCCTTCTGTTTCAGGGATGAAACAGAGAGCCCCCAAGGGGCGAGCTTGTCTAGCCATGACGAATCATTTCAGCTAGACCGAGCATCAGGTGAATGCTCGCAGTTAGCTGAAGCGGTGAGTGTCACTTAGCAGTGGTGTGTCGAGGGAGGCGGCCCTGTTTCCTCTTTGCTGCGCCAAAACAGGCAGCAGAAACGGGTAATCAGGACAGAAGTGGTAGGCTTATAGCTGCAGAAAACGAATGATCTGGGCGCAATAATGTTCGAAGCCGACGAAGGAATGATCGCCCCCCTGCTGTATACTGACCCGGGCAAAGCGGTAGTAGTCCAGCGCTTCCCGGTAGTCGAGCACCTCGTCGCCCTGCTGTTGCAGCAGCCAGATGCGATCCAGGCTGGAAGGCGCATCAACCCGCAGGGCTTCCAGCTCTTGCATATGGGTGGGCGTCAGCAGGTAACGCTCATCAGTGTAGGGGTTGACCTGCTCACCCAGGTAATCACGCAACAGGATATGAGGATTGACCGCCGGGTTGATCACCACGGCCCGCGCCCCGAACAACTCGGCCACCCGGGTGGCCCAGAACCCGCCCAGGGAGCTGCCGGCCACCGCGAAGGGCCCTTCGAGCCGCGCGCAGATCTCTGCTATCTGGGCCCAGGCCGTCGCCGGTGTCGCCGCTATCTGCGGGCAGACAAAACGGATATCGGGCCGCCGTTGTTGCAGGTGCTCCTGCATCAGCCGGGCCTTGATGGATTTGGGCGAAGAATTGAAGCCGTGCAGATAAAGCAGTGTCGACATATATCAATAACCCTTGGCGCTGAAGTCGGGCGCAAAGGTATCCGGTGGCAGGCGCCATACCTGGGTACTGAGCCGGCCGTCCGGGTGGAGTGACAGGGCGCGCCAGCCGGGTGCGCTATGATCAAGCGCGAAATCATCGGACAGGGGCTTGAACTGGATGCAGGTGGACGGACTGGCCAGATAGCGTACACCCTGGTGTTGCTGATCAAAGTCCTGATGCACATGTCCGCACAGCACCACCCGCTGCGCCCGGTGACGGGCCAGTACAGCTCGGAAGGCATCGGCATTGCGCAGGTTATGCTGATCCAGCCAGGCGCAGCCCACGGGCACCGCCTGGTGATGTACCGCCACCAGCAGATGGTGATCCGGATAACGGGCGATCGCCTCGGCCAGCAGGGCCAGCTGGCCGTCGGACAGTTCGCCATGGGCCACGCCTTCCAGCTGGGTATCGAGCAACAGCACCTGCCAGTGACGGAACAACAGGTGCTTGGCATCGCTGATCCCCGCCTGTTCCAGCATCTGCCGCATCACGGGAGCATGGTCATGGTTGCCCGGCAGCCAGTAAACGGGCGGGGGCAACTCGCCCATCAGGCGGGAAAAGTGGGCATAGGACGCAGAGCTGTGATCCTGGGACAGGTCACCGGTGGCCAGGACAGCATCCCTGGGCGCGGGATCCTTGAGCACGGCATCCACCACGGCCCGGCAGCTGTGCCAGGTAGCGATGCCCAGCAATTCCGTTTCCTTGTCGGCAAACAGGTGGGTATCGGTGATCTGCAGCAGTTCGACCACCCCGTCCGCGCGGTGGGCTGTGAGGTGCGCTGTATTAAGATTTAAAGCATTATTCAAACTTGTTTAACCGTGCTGAATCCATGGTGTAGGCAACATCTCAGCCATTCGGCGAGAAAGAAATTAACCTGTTCTTTTTCATTGGGATGATGCATTTTTTTATTGGGATAATCATAACTTGGCTTGAGCATGAAAATCTGCTGACTCGCACACACTTCAGCCATGCGTACATCGTGATAGAGGCGGACCGTGACCCGCATGCGCATGAAACAGGGCAGGTTCGGACTGCATTGCTCGACGGACACATGCCAGGTGTAGGGCGCGGTCTCCAGCACCCTGAGCACGAACAACAGCTGATCGTTGATACCCACCGACCGGCTTTCACCCACGGCGGCATCGGCCGGCAGCAACTTCATCAGTGCCAGATAATTGGTATCACAGGTCCGCTGCAATGCCCTCAGGTCGGGCACATAGCGGCGTGCCGTCGCGGTGGTGACCAAACTGCGCTTCCTCCTCTCTGCTCAAATCTCTACCCAACATCTTCTTGTTCTTGCCTAAATAACTGTTCCTAATTGTGCTACAGAAATCAGGCTCGAACGCAGACTCGCCGTCAACTTGGGGGCTTCGCCGCACCACTGACCGCCATGGATGGCGGGAATGCCGGAACGGCAGGAGCATTTTTCGGCCATGGCATTTCATGGTCGTGGGAGGTCGTCTCTGTTCCCTCTTCCTGAGCTTCGAGTTGCCTGTAGACAGTGCCAACAGATGACTCTGCGGCATCAGGGAGGACAAAGGGATCTGCTCAGCCGACCATCCGCACCAAGGATGGTGCGGCTGAGCCTACATGGAGGTATTCACGGCGTGTCGGCGGAGCGGGCCCTTTGTCAGACCTTTAGAGAGCAACCAAATAGATCAGTTATTTAATCAGTTTGGTATTACCTGCGGGTAATGGCGGCTATCAGGCCAGTTGCAGGGGGATGTTCTTGCTGGTGCGTACTATGTTGTTGTCCGCATCCAGATACACCAGATTGGGATCGTAGCTTTCGATTTGCTGTTCGCTCATCGGCGCATAGGCGCAGATGATGATGCGATCGCCCACGGCGGCCTTGCGGGCGGCGGCGCCGTTCAATGAAATCATCTTCGAGCCACGTTCGCCGGAAATGGCGTAGGTGTGGAAGCGCTCACCGTTTTCGATGTTGTAGATGTCGATCTGCTCGTATTCGCGGATGTTGACCGCGTCCAGCAGATCCTGATCGATGGCGCAGGAGCCTTCGTAGTTCAGCTCGGCGTGGGTGACTCGGGCCTGGTGCAGCTTGCCTCTGAGCATAATGCGTTGCATGTCCATATTCAGTTTGTCTCCGTCAATTGCCGCCCGTCAGGGCTGGTTGTTTTGCAGCAGTGTCCGGATGGGGGGAAACCGCGCTCACGCCGACTCGCCGTAAACTCGTCCCTGGGGGCTCCACCGCGCCATCCCTGGCGCGGAGGGTCGGCTCAGAGCACAGCTTCCCCCCTCCATCAAACCTGAGTGAGAGTTAATCTCTACAGGGGCACTACCTTGTTGTCTATCAGTCGGGCCTTGCCCAGAAAGGCGGCCATTAAAATCACCGCCGCCCGACTCTGCGCCGTTAACGGCAGCAGGGTGTCCGCATCGACGATATCGATGCCGTCGGTACGAAAGCCGGCATCGTTCAAGCGGGCACTGCCTTCCGCCGTCAGTCGTTCAATATCCCGCTCGCCGTCGGCCATGCGATCGGCCAGCCAGTTCATGGTGGCGGCAAGCTCGGGGGCCAGGGCGCGTTCGGCGTCGGTCAGATAACCGTTACGGGAACTCAGCGCCAGGCCGTCTTCGGCGCGTACCGTGGGTACGCCCAGGATCTCGACCGGCATATTCAAATCGGTGGTCATTTTACGGATCAGCGCCAGCTGCTGGTAGTCTTTTTCGCCGAAGCAGGCCAGATCCGGCTGCACCAGATTGAACAGCTTGCACACCACCGTGCTGACACCGTCGAAATGACCCGGGCGCAGGGCGCCTTCCAGCACTTCGGCGATACCGGGTACCGCGACCCGGGTTTGCTGCTGCTGGCCGTTCGGGTACATCAGCGCCGGCGTGGGCGTAAAGACGATATCGGCCAGCTCACCCAGCCGATCGCAGTCCTGTTCCAGAGTGCGGGGGTAGGCTTTGAGGTCGGCAGCCCGGTCAAACTGCAGCGGATTGACGAAGATGCTGGCCACGACGCGATCGCAGCGACTTCTGGCCTGCCTGGCCAGCTCCAGGTGTCCCTGGTGCAAATTGCCCATGGTGGGCACAAAACCGATACGCTCGCCGTTGCGGCGCCAGCCGTTGATGACGGCTCTTAATTCGTCCAGGGTGCTGACCAGCTGCATCTTTTATCCTCAGTTGAAACTGTGTTCCGGGCCGGGGAAGCGGCCCTCGGTCACCTCGGCCACATAGGCTTCGATGGCGGCCCTGACGTTGCCGTTGTCGGCCAGGAAGTTCTTGGTGAACCTGGGCACATAGCCAGTGGTGAGCCCGAGGGCGTCCTGCATCACCAGCACCTGGCCATCGGTATGGGCACCGGCACCGATGCCGATCACCGGAATGGTCAGCATCTGGCTGATGTCGGTGGCAAGCTGGCTTGGCACGCACTCCAGCACCAGCAACTGAATGCCGGCGGCTTCCAGCGCCCGGGCATGGCGTTTTATTTGCTCGGCCTGCTCGGTCTCGCGGCCCTGCAGCTTGAAGCCGCCGAACACATGCACCGATTGCGGCGTCAGCCCCAGATGGCCGCACACCGGAATGCCCTGACGGGTCAGCTGGGTGACGGTTTCGGCCAGCCAGTCGCCGCCTTCCAGCTTGACCATGTGGGCCCCGGCCCGCATCAGGGTGGCGGCGCTGGCACAGGCCTGCTCCGGATTGCTGTAACTCATGAATGGCATGTCGGCGACGATAAGCGACGTTTCACAGCCATTGGCCACCGATCTGGTGTGATAGGCGATATCCTCGACCGTCACCTTGAGGGTGCTGTCTTCGCCTTGCAGCACCATGCCGAGGGAGTCGCCGATCAGAATGGCATGCACGCCGGCCTGTTCGAACAGCTTGGCAAAGGTGGCATCGTAGGCGGTGATCATGGCGATTTTCTGCCGGGCCTGTTTCATCGCCAGCAGGCGTGCCGTGGTGATTTTACTCATGAGTGATTCCTTTACTGCGGGGGCAGTCGGGTCATGCTATTGGCCGGGCACTGTTGCACCAGCCGGGCCAGGGGAGTACCACAAGGCAGTATCAGGCCAGGTGCCAGATCCGCCAGCGGGTAAAGCACAAATTCCCGTTGCTTCATGCCATAGTGGGGAACCGTCAGCCGTTCATCTTCTATGTGGCGTACGCCATAGAGCAGCATGTCCAGATCAAGGGTGCGTGGCCCCCAGCGTTCTTCCTTGCGTACCCGGCCGTGTGCCTGCTCTATGTGCTGTAACGCATCCAGCAGCTCATGTGGCTCGAGCCGGGTATCAAACATCGATACCCCATTGATATAGGGCGGCTGATCCGCTGGCCCCATGGGCAGACTCTGATACAGCGGCGAATGCCGCAGGCTGCCCGGTGTGGCCAGCGAGGCCAGGGCGAGCTGAGCCGCCCTGATTTGTGCCAGCGGCTCGCCAAGGTTGGCACCGAGGGCAACAAATACGCGGGTCATGCGTCTTTTTTCCGACGCGGGCGACGACGCGGCCGCTTGCGGGGCTTGCGCGGTTCGGATTCGTTGGCCGTGGCAGGACCTTCCTGCGCTCCCCGGGCCTGAGGCTGACGGTGTTGGGGCTGCCGCTCGACCGGATTGGCGACCTGAAAATCGGTCCACCATTCGGCCAGCTCCTTGAGCCGCGGATCCAGTTCGGCACGCAGCAGCAAGAAGTCGTAGCCGGCGCGGAACTTGGGATGCTCGAGCAGGCGGTGCGGCCGCTTGCCGCTGCGCTTGGTGAGACGATCCTGCAGCTGCCAGATATCGCGGACTACCGAGCTGAAGCGACGAGGAATGGCGACGGTTTTCACCTGGCGGCCCAGCACATCATCGGTGGCCAGCATGAAGGCGTCGTAATGGTTCAGGCCGCCTTCATTCATGAAGGCCTGGGTGCGGGTTTCTACCGGCCCCCACAGCAGGGCGGCGTACAGAAAGGCGGGGGTGACCCGCATATCCTGGGCGATACGTTCGTCGGTGTTGGTCAGCGCCAGCTCGATAAAGCGACCATAGCGATTCTTGCCCGTGCCCATGACCTCGGCGGCTTCCGGAAACAGCGGCGCAAAGAGGCCGTATTGCTGCAACTGGCGATAGGTTTCCAGGCCGTGACCGGCAAGAAACAGCTTGAGTGTTTCTTCGAATAGTCGGGCCGGGGGAATGTCGGCCAGCAAGGGTGCCAGGCTGTGAATGGGTGCTTCGGTGCGGGGGCTGATAGTCAGCCCCAGCTTGGCGGAAAAACGTACCGCCCGGATCATGCGCACCGGATCTTCCCGATAGCGGGTTTCCGGATCGCCGATCAGTTCCAGGCGACGCGCTTCCAGATCCTTGATGCCATTGGCAAAGCCGACCACGCTGAAGTCGGCAATATTGTAATAGAGGGCGTTAATGGTAAAGTCGCGGCGCTCGGCGTCTTCTTCGATGGTGCCGTAGACATTGTCGCGCAGCAGCATGCCTTCGGAAGACTGGGACGAGACGTTTTTGTTGGTATTCACCTGATGGTGATGGCCGCGGAAGGTGGCCACTTCGATCACATCGCGACCAAACAGCACATGAGCCAGGCGAAAACGGCGACCGACCAGGCGGCAGTTACTGAAAAGCTGCTTTACCTGGTCGGGAGTGGCGTTGGTGGCGACATCAAAATCCTTGGGCAATCTGCCCAGCATCAAGTCACGCACACCACCACCGACCAGGTAGGCATCGAAGCCCGCCTTGTTCAGGCGATACAGTACTTTGAGGGCGTTTTCACTGATTTGGCGGCGCGAAATACCATGTTGGTCGCGCGTCAACACCACGGGTTGCAACGGCAACGCCTCCTGTTGTCGGGTAAGCAGCTTTCTACAGAAGCCAGCAATCTGGGAAAAAATAGGACACCTCGCAAGGCCTTAAGCTAAAAAATTCGGCGCACTATAATAGCGCAGGGCGCTGAAAATGCGAACTGTCTGCGCACTTCAGCTCGATATTTGGTCTGCCGGGCACCCGATCCAGGCGCCAGTGACGGCGAGCCCAGTGCAGTAGTTCGGCAGCACCGGCGCCAAAAAGCGCCGGTGGAGGTTCTTGTCCGAGAAAATCCAGCGCGTGCCAGAGAGCCTTGCCCGGCTGCCGGTCATCCAGTGCCGGGGCGTGATTCTGCTTGGACAGTTTATGACCCGAATACAGAGCCAGTGGCAAATGCAGCCAGTCGGGCTCCGGTGCTTTCAGCATCCGGTAAAGTGCAATCTGGCGCACCGTGGGATCGAGCAGGTCGGCTCCCCGTACCACTTCGGTAATGCCCGCCTCGGCATCGTCGACCACCACCGCCAGATTATAGGCGTAGAGTCCGTCGCGACGGCGCACGATAAAGTCTTCTTCGGCCAGGGCTATGGGAACGGTGATGACTCCCTGCAGTTGGTCGTGAAAGTCGTAAACCGGCTGGTCCATGACCAGTCTGATAGCCGCGTGCTTGGCTGGTAGTGCAAGGTCACGACAATGGCCGTTATAAAAGCCGCCGGCTTCACTGATCATCTTGCGGGTACAGTGGCAATGATAGGTCAGCCCTTGTCGGGTCAGCTCGTCCAGCACAGTCTGGTAAGCATCGAGTCGTTGACTCTGATACACGACGGCGCCGTCCCAGTGCAGGCCAAAGGCATCCAGGGTGCGCAATATGGCGTCAGCCGCCCCGGGAACTTCCCGCGGCGGATCCAGGTCTTCGATACGCAGCAGCCATTGACCCTGATGACTTCTGGCCTGCAGATAGCTGCCGAGGGCGGCTATCAGGGAGCCGAAGTGAAGGGGGCCGCTGGGCGAGGGGGCAAAGCGCCCGATATAGTGGCTGGGCGCTGTCTTGTTCATGGTGGCAGGGACGGTTTAGTAACCGGCCATCTGTTTTTCCTTGATCTCGGCCAGGGTTTTGCAGTCGATGCACAGATCGGCGGTGGGACGAGCTTCCAGTCGGCGGATGCCGATTTCCACGCCGCAGTGCTCGCAATAGCCGAAGTCGTCTTCTTCGATTTTCTGCAGGGTTTTCTCGATCTTCTTGATCAGCTTGCGTTCCCGATCCCGGGCGCGCAGCTCAAGCGCGAATTCTTCTTCCTGAGCGGCTCTGTCCACCGGATCGGGGAAGTTGGCTGCTTCGTCTTTCATGTAGCCCATGGTGCGATCCACTTCTTCGCGCAACTGATTGCGCCAGGCACCCAGAATTTTGCGAAAATGCGTTTTTTGCGCATCGTTCATGTATTCTTCGCCGGGCTTCGCCTGGTAGGGCTCAACACCGGCAATGGCCAGAATACCGAGAGATTTTTTGGTTTCGACTGCTGGCATTCCGTATCTCCTAAAAAGCAATATTGCGCTAACCAATGTTAAGAAGCGGCTATCTATAGCAGAAAGCATATTGGCAAGGCAATTTTGCATTGCTGTTTCTGCGAAAATCGGCCCTTAAATACGACCATGACCACTTTTTTCTGAAATGACTCGGGTTGAGTGGTCCGGTTCGTAAAGAGCGGCAGCTTCCTGGTGAGCCCTCCATATGGGGATGAGGAACAGCATTTTCAAGAGTAGAGTCGAGGCTGTGATACCGATTATTATCGAACTCTATTTATGAACTTCTATTTATGAACTATAGGTACTATCGTGCAGTTTTCCTCCTCTTTGTGCCGTGGTCAGCTGGTCCGGCGCTACAAGCGCTTCCTGGCCGACGTTATCTATCAGGACGCTTCACTGACCATACATTGCCCCAATACCGGCAAGATGACTGCTTGTGCCGAGCCGGACTGGACTGTGTATTTCTCTATATCAGACAACCAAAAACGTAAATATGCTCATACCTGGGAGCTGGTCGAAAACCAGCGCGGTGATTTTATCTGTGTCAACACCGGCCGGGCCAACCAGCTGGTGGCCGAGGCGCTGGAGCAGAAGCGCATTCCACAGCTGGCGCAATATGGCGATATCAGGGCCGAGGTTCGCTATGGCAACGAGGGCAGCCGCATCGATTTTATGCTGAGCGGCGGCGTTGAGCCGGACTGTTATGTGGAGGTCAAGAGCGTGACCCTGCTGGATGAGAGTGAGGGAGAGCAGAGCGGTCAGGGTTATTTTCCGGATACCGAAAGCCTCAGGGCTCAGAAGCACGTGCGGGAACTGATTGACTGTGTGCATAACGGGCACAGGGCGGTACTGTTGTTCTGCGTGCTGCATACCGGCATCGAACGCGTCAGCCCGGCCAGTCACCTGGATCCGGTCTATGGCGCCCTGGTGGCCGAGGCGCTGGCGGCGGGGGTGGAATGCCTGGCCTGGCGGGCCGAGATCAGCCCCGAAGGTATGAAATTGGTACAGGCACTGCCGTTTGAAATGAATGTGAGGAACGGGGTGTGAGGGGTAAAAAGTAAGGGGTGAAGTAAACATCCGATTTTTTGACAGTCATGCCCATCTCGGACAAAGGGCCAGCTCCGCCGACCCGCTCAAGCA
>JBFGZI010000070.1:0-9314 GCA_041586855.1 Oceanisphaera sp.
TCGACCAGATCCAGGTAGGCGTAGAAGCCTTCGAAACCACGGGGAAGGATCACCAATGTGGTTTCCACCTCCGGCTGCTCGTCCAGCAGGCGACACTCGGCCAGCAACGCCTGCAGCACCATTGCCGGCTTGTGCTCTTCTACCACCACATAGCGAATGCTGGCCCGCTCCACTTCCCGCCGGGCGAAGGGGCAGAGGTTGTATTTCATGATCACCTGCTTCACCCAGTTTTCGGTGTGCTCTATATACTGCTCTTGTTCCGACATTGACTCACTTCTCTTCTATTATCGTCTTCTATTATGGCTAATCGGCGCTAAACACCAGATCCCCATAATAACCGATGGCGGTGCCCTTGCCGTTATCGGCGTCGGTCATGATGGCCACGGCGTCGATATAACGAAAGTCCTTGCCGAACAGCCGCCGCAGATCCGCCTTCAGGTTGCGCTTTTCGCTCACCCAGCCGCCGTCGCTCTGTTGGTTGCGCAGCGCCAGCATCATCGCCTTGTCGCCGGCAAAGGGATTGGGCCAGCGCTGCCCTACTCCGGCCTGCTGCGCCCAGACGTAGCTGATGGCCTTGCTGCTCAATCGGGTCCAACCGTCGCGCACCACCACATAGACCCGCACCGCGAAGTCGTCTCCACTTTTGGTCCGTTCATCGGTCACCGCCGGAAAGCGCTCCACCCGCCAGCGCCAGCTGAGCCAGGGCGTGGCATCCAGATCGATACGTTGTTCGTAGAAAAGACCGGACGCCGCTCCCCGACTTTGCGCCCGCACCACCTGCTGTTGCAACTGCGGGTCGAACACCAGTCGGTACTCGGTATTGCCGGCAAAGCTTTTTGGCTCCCATGCCATGACCGATTCAGGGGGAAATCGCACATCCGCACGGGTTTCAGTGCACAGTAAAGCCAGCAGCAACCAGCCGCATAATGAAGTTCCATGCATTCCTGGCTCTCCCTGATTTTCCCCATTCCATCAAGCTTAGATTATGACGCCTCCACTTCACTGTTAATCCATTCACAGAAGGTAAGCACGGCTGCAGGGGGCTTGGGATGATGAAACAGCCAGTAAGTCCGCCGTTCACTCACCGGAATGTCAAACAGGGTACGCAGGGTCCCCTGCTTCAACTCCATTTCAATCAGCTTCAACGGACACAGAGCAATCCCCAGACCCGCAATGGCGGCGGCACTGAGCAGATTAAAGTCCTGGTAGACGGCCCCCTCACTCATGCTGCCGGGATAGAGGCCATTCTGCCTGAACCAGGTTTGCCATGGCCTGAAGGAATGGTCATGCAGCAACTCCAGTTGCAACAGGTCTGCCGGCGTTCGACATGAACCGGCCCTATCCAGATACAAGGGGCTGGCCACCGGATAAGTTGCACCCGAAAACAACCGTTGAGCATCCCTGTCGGGGGCCGATGTCTCGTAACGCCAGGTGAGCAGTACATCGGCATCGGCGGTAATGGAGTCCTGCAGGGTACTGGCATACTGAATGCTGATGGCGATGTCCGGATGCTGCTCTCTGAATCCATTCAAACGCGGTATCAGCCAGCGTACGGCGACGGAAGGCAAACAACTGATTCGCAGACGGCTCATCGTTTCTCCCAACGTCAGTTCGTTCACCGCCAGTTCCAGCCGCTGGAACCCCTCCCTGAGTCCTTCGGCCAGCCGCCGGCCCTCGGCCGTCGGCAGTATGCCGCGACCGTTGCGCACCACCAGCTTCTTCTCCAGTGTTTCTTCCAGCCGGCGCAACTGGTGGCTCACCGCAGACTGGGTGATATGCAACTCCAGGGCGGCCCCCTTGAGGCTGCCGCTCCGTACGATGGCATCAAAGGTTTTCAGGGCGGAAAGGGTCGGTTGGCTCATACATCACTTGATATAAATTCACATATAAGTGGAATTTATATCAATATTCGCAAACAAAAAACACATCTATACTCCCGGGCTTATGGTAACAGCCTGCCAGATGACTCATGCAGTGATCGCAGGCGGCACCGCACAACAATGCTACAGGGAAAATTCAAAGAGGTTCAAAATGGATAATGCTGTGCTGGTTTCATTCGGCTTATACCTGCTGATGATGCTGGGTATCGGTCTGTATTTTTACCGTGCCACCAAAAATTTGTCTGACTATATTCTCGGGGGCAGAAACCTGCCCCCTAGTGTTGCAGCACTCAGTGCCGGTGCCTCCGATCTGAGCGGCTGGGCGCTGATGGGCCTGCCCGGTGCCATCTTTTCCCAGGGGCTGGGGGCGGCCTGGATTGCCTGCTGGACCATTATCGGCGTATACCTCAACTGGACCCTGATCGCGGAACGGCTGCGGGTATTTACCGAGGTGGCCGGCAATGCGCTGACCATTCCCGACTATCTCGAGCAGCGCTTCGATGATCGCCGGCGCATACTGCGCACCGTCTCATCTCTGGTGATGCTGCTGTTCTTCACCTTCTACGTGTCCGCCGGCCTGGTAGGTGGGGCCGTGCTGTTCGAAGGGCTGTTCGACGTGGATTACACCACCGCCCTGTGGCTGGGTGCCATGGTCATCGTGTCCTATACCTTCCTCGGTGGCTTTCTGGCCGCCTCCTGGACCGATCTGATACAGGGCCTCATGATGTCACTGGCGCTGCTGTCGGTCGCCGTGATGACCTGGATGGCCCTGCCGGAACAGGGTTCCACTGTGGCCGAGAACGCCCCGGTACTGAGCGGCTTCTTCGATGACCTTACCCTGGTCGGCATGCTGTCACTGGCCGGCTGGGCCATCGGCTATTGCGGCCAGCCTCACGTCATAGTCCGCTTCATGGCGGTGCGTAAACGCGAAGACATCAAGGTTGCACGCCGTATCGCCATGATCTGGTCGGTCGTGACTCTCGGCTCCGCAGTAGCGGTGGGCGTGCTGGGCTTCCAGTGGTTCGGTGGCAAGCTGGAAAACAGCGAACGCGTCTTCCTCGAGCTGTCGCAGATCATGCTCAACCCCTGGGTGGCAGGTTTTGTACTCGCAGGTGTACTGGCGGCCATCATGAGCACCATAGATTCGCAACTACTGGTCTGCTCCAGCGCCATTTCCGAAGACATCTACCGCGGTTTCCTGCGCCCCGGAGCCAGCCAGAACGAGCTGGTGTGGGTCGGGCGACTGAGCGTGGCGGGTGTGGCCTTGCTGGCGAGCTTTATGGCCATGGATCGCGACAGCTCCATTCTGGACCTGGTTTCTTACGCCTGGGGTGGTTTCGGTGCCGCCTTCGGCCCTGTGATCCTGTTGTCGCTGTTCTGGCGGAAAATGAATCTCTGGGGTGCCATATCAGGCCTGCTGACCGGCGCCCTGGTGGTGGCCGTCTGGAAGCCGCTGACCGGCGGTCCGGCTGGCATCTTCGATATGTTTGAAGTAGTACCCGGCTTCTTTGCCGCGCTGACAGTCGTAGTGCTGGTCAGCCTGGTGACCGACAGCAAGCGAGAGCAGGCCCGCTTCGAGATCCTGCTATGTGCGCTGAAAAAAACCAACACCGATGCTCAGTACCCGGCCGGCAAACCGTCTCCGGTCAGCAAATAAACAAGCTAATCCCCCGGCTGTGCCGGGGGATATTGACTAATCATTTTTCTCAGGAGTCAGCAAGATGGCTAAAGTAGCTGCCGCTTATCAGGCAAAAAAAGGATCCATCCTGGATGTGGATAAGGAATTTTATAACCGGTTGACCGCAGCCCGCAGCGAACGGCGACTGCTGGAAACCGTCACAGTGCCCCTGCGCGATGGTCAGGCCTGGGTGGTACCGGCCGGACACGTGTTCCGGATCAAGATAACCGAAGGGTCTCAGGTGGGGGACTTAAACATGTGGAACCTGCATAACCCACGGGAAAGAATGTGGGCCTCGCGCACCCGCCAGTTGCAGAGTGCCCATGTCAGCACCTATGACCGCCTGTGGTCCACCCTGCCCTATCTGCGACCGATGGTGACCATCATCGATGACACCCTGGCCGACTACGGGGTGGATGAAGACGGCGGCCGGGTACATGATCTGCTGGGCACCCGCTGCGACCCTTATGTCAACAACCTGCTGACCGGTGAGGATTTCGACTTCCATTGCCATTCCAACCTGGTCCGGGCCGTGGCGCCCTACGGCCTGACCGAATTCGATGTGCACGATGTGCTCAATGTTTTCCAGTGCACCGGGCTCAATGAAGACGACCAGTACTTCATGAAAGCCTGTCCGGCGAAGAAAGGCGATTACCTGGAGTTCTTCGCGGAAATCGACCTGCTGTGTGCCATGTCCTGTTGTCCGGGTGGTGACCTTTCCATCGACCTGTGGGGACCGGAAGCCCGCGACCCACTGGAAACCTGTAACCCGCTGGGTGTTGAAATCTATGCGGTAGAACCGGCTCTGCTGGAAGGCTGGTCTTCCCCCCAGCCAGCTCCCTACAAGGGCAATCACGGCATGCGCCTGCAAGCCGTTGACTGGGCCACTCTCAAGAAAAACTGCTGCTGAATACACCATACGGGTAACGACAGACGAACCTGTCGTTACCCGCAGGAGTATAGTGAGGCCGACAACCACTTTGAAAGGAGCAACCATGCCCAAACTACTGCTTAATGCCGATATGGGTGAAAGTTTTGGCCCCTGGGTCATGGGACTGGACAAGGACGTCATGCCGCATGTGGATCTGGCCAATGTGGCCTGCGGTTTTCACGCCTCGGATCCCGATATCATGCGCAATACGGTGCACCTGGCCTGCCAGCATGGGGTCAGGGTCGGCGCTCATCCTGCCTACCCGGATCTGGTCGGCTTCGGTCGCCGCTCCCTGGCCTGCTCGGCCCGGGAAATAGAAAACCTGGTGATTTATCAAATCGGCGCGCTCGCCGCCATCTGCCGGGCTGAAGGCACTCAACTCGCCTACGTCAAACCCCATGGTGCCCTCTATAACGACATGATGCAGGATGGCGAAAAACTGCTGGCGGTGATGCACGGGGTGGCCGCTTTCGACCCGCAGCTGCCGTTGATGGTCATGGCCACCGCCGATCCGGCCCCGGCCCGACAGCTGGCAAAACAGGTCGGTATCAGCCTGTGGTTCGAAGCCTTTGCCGACAGAGCCTATGATGCCAGCGGTTATCTGGTGTCCCGCCGCTTGCCGGGTGCCGTGCATCATGATCCCGCGCTTATCGTCGAGCAGGCCAGGCGCATCGCCCTGGGCCAGCCGCTGACCGCCATCGATGGCAGCGAGCTGCAGCTGCAGGCCGATACCCTGTGCGTGCATGGAGACAATCCCGAGTCGATTGCCGCCATCCGCGCCATCCGTCAAGCGCTGGATTCGGCTGTATGAAATACCACCCAGATAGCGGGCTGCCACGGCTGGAGAATGCCGGTATCGATGCCTGGATGATCCGACTGTTCGACGCCATAGACGAAGCCAACATGCCCTGGATCACCGCCCTGGTCGAGGCCTGCGAACAGGCCCTGGGTGATAATCTGGTGGATATAGTGCCCTCCTACACCACTGTGCTGGTGCACTATGATCCACTCAAACTGGACTCGCAGCAGGTAAGAGATTTACTGCAGTCGCTGCTGGCCGGGCTCACCGCCACAGACACGGGTTCCGATGCCAGCATCAAGGAGTTACCGGTCTGGTATGACCCCAGCGTCGGGCCCGAGCTGGCGTTGCTGCAACAGCAAACCGGCTTCAGTCTTGAACGTATCATCCAGCTGCACAGCGAACATCAGTACCGGGTGTTTGCCCTGGGGTTTGCCCCCGGCTTTGCCTTTATGGGCTCGCTGCCGGCGGAGCTGGAACTGCCCCGGCTGAGCACACCGCGCAAACGGGTACCGGCGGGCAGCGTGGCCCTGGCCGGGCGGCAGACTTCAGCCTACCCGCAGATCTCACCCGGTGGCTGGAACCTGATCGGCCGCACACCGGCCCGGTTGTTTGATCCAACCAGCCGGGAACTCAGCCTGCTCCAGGTGGGTGATACGGTGCGCTTTGTGCCGGTCGATAAAGAAGCATTTATTCGCCTCGGTGGCGATACCACGCCTACGGAAACCCTGTCATGACCCAGCTATCCAATAACGGTTACCTGAAGGTGATCAAGCCAGGCCCGCTGACCACGCTGCAGGATGCCGGTCGTTTCGGCGTACGCCGACTGGGCATTACCCAGGGCGGCCCCGCCGATCTCCATGCCTGGGCCTGGGCCAACTGGTTGCTGGGCAACCCCTGGGGCACGCCGGCGTTGGAAATCACCCTCGGCGGCCTGGAACTGAAGGCCGAACAGGACTGTAGCCTGGCACTGTGTGGTGCCGATCTGGGCGCGACTCTGGACGGAGAGCCGCTCGGCTGCTGGCAATCATTTCGTCTGCGCAAGGGCCAGACCTTAAGCTTTGCCATGCCGGTCGCCGGCGTACGCGCCTATCTGGCGGTGAAAGGCGGCTTTATCGCCGAGCCGGTACTGGGCAGCGTGGCCTGTGTCACCCGTGACCAGCTGGGCGGCCATCTGGGTAACGGCCGCAAGCTGACCATCGATGACCGGTTAGGCTTTAGCGTACACGGCAATTCGCCGACCAACAGAAGCGTACCGGAAGCCGAACAGCTTGATTACCGGGCGCCCGCCAGCCTGGCGCTGATCCCCGGCGCCCAGGTCGCCGCCTTTACCGGCGACAGCCTGTTCCGGGCCTTCAACTCACCCTGGGCGGTGGATACCCGGGCTGATCGCATGGGGGTGCGCCTGCTGGGCCCGGCTCTGCGCTGCACCATGAACTCGATGATCTCGGAAGGTATTGCCCTGGGCGCGGTACAGGTGCCCCCCGACGGCCAGCCCATCGCCCTGCTCAACGACCGGCAAACCATAGGCGGCTACCCGCGGCTGGGGACACTCACGCCTCTGGCCTGCGCCCGCCTGGCCCAGTGTGCTCCGGGACATCAGGTGTGGCTCAAGGCCACCGCCATAGAGGCGGCCCAGAACCAGTATCGCCGGTTCAGGGCCGAATTTTAAAGATAAGCCGGGGTCTTCAGCCAGTATAGATGCAACAGGCTAGTACCAGCGTCCCCACCACAGGGCGACCGGCAACATCAGGTTGGCCAGTACCGTCAGCCAGAAAAGCAGCCGGAACGACGGCTTGCGCGATTTGTGCCGAAGCAGATGCCGGGCCAGCCAGGCCCCCGGCCAGCCCCCCAACAGCGCAAGCAGATGCAGGGTGCGTTCGCGCACCCGCCACTGGTCATGAATGGCGGCCCGCTTGTCCCACCAGTACACGCCAAAGGTGATCAGGCTGAGCACCAGATACCACAGCGCCAGCCCGAGATAGATCCGAATCATGTTTTTTGCTCCTGCTCTCGCTGTTGCTGCTGCAACTGCCACAACCGGGCATAACGGCCTCTGGTGGCCAGCAGTGCCTGATGGCTGCCCTGCTCGACGATGCGGCCCTGGTCCATCACCAGAATATGGTCCGCGTCCACCACGGTCGACAGCCGGTGGGCGATCACCAGGCTGGTCTGGCCGCGGGACACCTCGCGAATGGCCTGCAGTATGCTCTGCTCCGAGCGGCTGTCGAGGGACGAGGTTGCCTCGTCGAACACCAGTATCGGCGGCCGCTTGAGAATGGTGCGGGCGATGGCCACCCGCTGTTTTTCGCCGCCGCTGAGCTTGAGGCCGCGCTCGCCCACCAGGGTATTGTGCCCGTCCGGCAGACGGGCGATAAAGTCATCCAGATGCGCCAGCCGAATGGCCTCCTGTACTTCTTCTTCGCTGGCATCGATGCGGCCGTAGCGAATGTTGTCGTAGATGGAGGCGTTAAACAGCACCGTGTCTTGCGGCACTATGCCGATGGCCCGGCGCAACGAATCCTGGGTGACGGTGCGAATATCCTGGCCGTCGATCAGCACGGCGCCCTCATCCACCTCGTAAAAGCGGAACAGCAGCTTGACCAGGGTCGACTTGCCCGCGCCACTGGCGCCCACTACCGCCACCTTTTGCCGGGGCCGCACACTGAAACTGACCCGGTCCAGAATGGGCCTGTCCGGGCCATAACCGAAGCTCACCTCGCGAAATTCAATCTCGCCCCGACTGATGGCAAGCGCCTGGGCATCGGGGGCATCCTTGATGGCCGGTGTCCGGCGCAGCAGATCGAACATGCGCTCCACATTGGCCATGGAGCCCTTCATTTCCCGATACACGAAACCGAGAAAGTTGAGCGGCATGAACAGCTGCATCATGAAGGCGTTGATCAATACGAAATCACCCAGGGTCATGGTGCCGGCTACCACGTTGCGTCCGGCCAGCACCATCATCACCGTCATCGCCAGGGCGATGATCAGCGCCTGACCGCCGTTGAGCGCAAACAGCGTCAGCCGGTTCTTGCGCCGCGCCTGCTCCCATTGGGCCAGATCCCGGTCGTAGCGCTCGGCTTCAAAACGCTCGTTGGTGAAGTATTTCACCGTCTCGAAGTTAAGCAAGCTGTCCACCGCCCGGGAATTGCTCTGGGAGTCGGCCTGGTTGGCGGCCCGCACATAGCCGGTGCGCCAGTCGGTGGCCACCACCGACCAGGCCACATACAACACCACCGCCACCAGGGTGGTAAGCGCAAACCACACCGAATAGTTGACCAGCAAGACCCCCACCACCAGGGCGATCTCGAACAGGGTCGGCACTATGTTGAACACCATGAAACGCAGCAGAAAGCTGACCCCCGACACGCCCCGCTCTATGTCCCGCGACAGGCCGCCGGTGCTGCGATTGAGATGAAAGCCCAGCTCCAGCCGGTGCAGATGATTGAACACCGCCAGCCCGATGCGGCGCATGGCCCGCTCCGTGACCCGGCCAAACAGGGTGTCGCGAATTTCGCCGAACAGCACGTTGGCAAAACGCACCGAGCCGTAGGCCAGCAATAGCCCCAGCGGCAACACCAGTATCTTGTGTTCACCGGTGTCCATGGCATCGACTATGTGTTTGAGAATAAAGGGCAGGCCTACGCTTGCCACCTTGGCCGCCACCAGACAGCCCAGGGCCAGCAACACACGGCCGCGATATTCGAGCAGATAGGGCAGCAGGGTGCGCAGCGTCTGCCAGTTGAAGGAGGCGTCTTCCACCTCGGGATGATAAGAACCGTGTCGCATGAGTCAGCCTGAAATAACGGAACGAGAATAAGCTCATGATACCCCTCACCGCGGGCGATGGCGCTCGATGACAACAAGAAAAGGGAGTTCATACTAGGGTCTGTTGACCTTTCACGGTTAAATTTTGTTCGAGTTAAACGCGTTTTTATCGCGGCGAGAGGTGTGTAGCCTAGTCACTCTAAGCAAGCACTTCTCAACAAAGAGAAAAACGCGTTTAGCCGAACCCGAAGGGCA
>JBFGZI010000071.1:0-9305 GCA_041586855.1 Oceanisphaera sp.
GGCGATGGAGCGCAGCGCCCGGCCATCCATCAACTCCACCGCGGCCACTTGAGTGCTGGCCAGCTCGGTGACCGCCAGACAGGTGGTTTCTATGTCCGGATAGACCAGCAGGCAGGAGGCCTTGAAGGCATGGTCGGGCACAGTGTGGTAGGTCACTTCGGCGATAAAGCCCAGGGTGCCCTCGGAGCCGATCATCAGGTGGGTCAGAATATCAAAGGGATCCTCGAAGTCGACGAGGGCGTTGAGGCTATAGCCGGTGGTATTCTTCAGCCGGTACTTGTGGCGAATGCGTTCGGCCAGCGCCGTATTGCCTTTCACCTCGTCGGCCAGTTGCCGCAGGCCGGTCAGCAACTCGGGCTTCTGTTCCGCGAACCGGGCCCGGCTTTGTTCGTCCCGAGTATCCAATTCAGTACCGTCGGCCAGCACCAGACTCATGCCAGCCAGGGTGCGGTAGGAGTTTTGCGCCGTGCCGCAGCACATGCCCGAGGCGTTGTTGGCAGCGATACCGCCTATCTTGCAGCTGTTGATGGACGCCGGATCCGGGCCTATCTTGCGGCCGAAGGGGGCCAGATACTTGTTGGCATCGGCGCCGATCACCCCGGGTTGCAGGGTAATTCTGTGGCCATCGTCCTGCACTTCATGATGGCGCCAGTCGTTGGTGAGGGTGATCAGCACCGAATCGGATACCGCCTGACCCGACAAACTGGTGCCGGCGGCGCGGAAGGTGCAATGAATGCCATGGCCGCAGCAGAGTTGCAGCACCCGCACCACTTCATCCGTGCTTGCCAGGCGCAAGACCACCCTGGGCAACAGCCGGTAAAAGCTGGCGTCGGTGCCGTAGGCCAGGCAGAGCGACGAGTCGGTAATGATACGCTCGACGGGCAAAAACCGGCTCAGTTCATCAACCAGCAGGCGGTAACGGTGTTCCATCAAAGCTCCTTTAATATAAGCGCTGAAGTCATGCTGCATAACAGCTGTGGTTCTGTCGTCATTCCCGCGAAGGCGGGAATCCAGGACGAGTGACGCAGAGTGGTCAGCCTGCGGGGCACCTGAAAGGCACTGGGCCCCGCATTCGTGAGGGTGACGATCAAGGCAAGCCAGCCCCAGAATTCACATCGGTTACAGGATATCGTTTAAAGTGGTTTCGATATTGGTGTGTTGATCAGGCGTCTTCCAGGATCAGCACCAATAGTTGCTTCGGGCCGTGGGCGCCATAGGCCAGGGTCTGCTGAATGTCGGCGGTTTTGGACGGCCCTGAGATCAGCAGCAGGTTGGTGGGCATGCCACCGGCCCAGCCCTGGTCGGCCATCATCGCCGGCAGGTTGGCGTGCAGGGTCGAGGCCTTGAGAATGGCGATATGACAGGGGGGCACCAGTGACAGGGTACGGGGTTCTGCCGAACCGGGCCAGAGTACCAGGGTACCGGTGGCGGCAATGGCGCCGTGACAGCCGGTTATGCCGGCATCCACCCGGTTGAACAGCTCGTCTTTCCACTGTTCCAGCGGCTGGTTGAAGGGCAGCTGTTCGGCGCAGCCGGCCAGAGCCTCGGTTATCTCGGCATGGAAGTCTCCGCCGGTGCCGGTGGCGATACGTTTCAGTCCCATCTTCTCGATCCGGCTCTTCAGGGTCCCTATCAGTTCACCAGGGTTCAGCCTGATCACTTCGGCATGATTCTGCTGTAGCAGTTCTGTCAACCGGCTCAGCATGGTGTTTCGGTCTGTGTTATCCCAGACAGGGTAGTCCGGATTGTTGACCGGCAGCGGCTTGACCTGTGCCTGGCGCAGGCGGTGGAGTATGGCGTTACGGGCAGTCGACATTATTTTTTCCTCTCGGCCATCAATTCGCGCAGGGTTCTGGCGGCGGGTCTGGGGGCGGTGCGACAGCGAGTCCAGGGTCCCAGTTTGCTCGGCATCAGGCCGCGCAGGCGGGTGGCGCACCAGCTCATCATCCGGTACAGCACCGGATAGCGGGTAAGCAGGGAGAAGCTGCGCCAGACAAAGGCCTCGGTATTGCTCTTGGCGGCCCCCTGGCCGCGCAGCGCCGGTACACCGGGCCTTGGCTCCTGCTTGGCCTCGCGCCGCAGTCGCTGCAACAGTTCGGGAATGGGAATACGCACCGGGCAGACTTCGCCGCAGGCACCACAGAGGCTGGAGGCGGTGGGCAAATCCTGGGTCGCCTCCAGGCCCATCAGGTGGGGTGAAATGATCTTGCCGATGGGGCCGGGGTAGACGGTGCCGTAGGCATGACCACCGATGCGGGTGTAGACAGGGCAGTGGTTCATGCAGGCGCCGCAACGGATGCACTGCAGTGTCTTGCGCATTTCCTCGTCTACGAAGGCCTGGCTGCGGCCATTGTCGAGCAGTACCAGATGCACTTCCTTGGGGCCATCCAGCTCGTCGCTCTTGCGTGGGCCGCTTATCATGTTGAAATAGGTGGTAATGGTCTGGCCGGTTGCCGAGCGGGTGAGGGCGCTGAACAGCGGCGGTACGTCGGCCAGAAATTCAACCACCTTTTCGATACCTGTGATGGCGATATGCACCTCGGGCACAGTAGTGCACATGCGGCCGTTGCCCTCGTTTTCCACCAGGCACAGGGTACCGGTTTCGGCCACCGCGAAGTTGACGCCCGACACCCCTATATGGGCGCTACGGAATTTTTCGCGCAGTACATTGCGTCCGGTCTGGATCAGGGTATCCACATCCAGGCTGTGTTTGAAGCCGGGCACGTGCTCGGCAAACAGGTCCGCCACCTGCTGCTTGTTCTTGTGAATAGCGGGCATGATGATGTGTGACGGCGTTTCGTCGCCGAGCTGGACTATGTATTCGCCCATGTCACTTTCCAGGCAGTCGATGCCTTCCTTCGCCATGGCGTGGTTCAGCTCTATCTCCTCACTCACCATCGACTTGCCCTTGACCGCCAGGGTGCCGCCGTGAGACTGGATGATGTCGGCGAAGAGGGCGTTGGCCTGTTCTGCATTCTCGGCCCAGTGCACCCGGATGCCGTTGGCGATGCAATTGGCTTCCAGTTGCTCCAGCAGCGTCGGCAGTTTGCTCAGACAGCGCTGCCGGATGGCTTCGGAGCGGTCCCGAATGGCACTTTCTTCATCCGGATCGGCGAAGGCGGTCTGGCGTTTGTCGCGCAGATAATCCATGGCGCCACGGAAGTTGGCGCGCAGCTCGGGGTTGGCCAGGGCCGCCTCGGCCTGGGGATGAAACAGCTGGGGTTTATTGTGCATTGTGTCCCTCCATCCGACTCAGCAGAAAGGTGGCCAGATGTGTTCCTTGCAGATCTTTCCCCTGATACTCCATGGCACCGTTGATGTTGAGCAGGCAACCCCAGTCGGCACTAATCAGTTGTTCGGCCCGGGTGTCGTGCAGGTGCCGGGTCTTGTCTTGCACCATGGCCTCGCTGATCGCCGGGTGCCGCACCGAGAAGGTGCCGCCGAAGCCACAGCATTCGCTCTCGTAGGCCTGCTCGCGCAGCTCGACCTTGTCCAGCTGGCCCAGCAGCTGGCGAGAAGTGACATGTACCTTCATTTCCCGGCGGGCGGCGCAGGAGGTGTGCAGCACCACAGAGGTGGCGGGTCCCTGGTCCTGTAGCCGGATGCGGCACACCTGCACCAGAAATTCGGTGAGTTCGAATACCCGATCACAGAATTGATTCACTGCCGCTTCCCGCTCGCTGCCGGCGAACAACCGGCGGTAATGATGGTGCATCATACCGCCGCAGGAGCCGGACAGTACTATGACCGGCCAGGGCTCGGGAAAAAGATCCATCTGACTCAGGGCCGTGGTCTTGGCATCCTCTTCGTAGCCGGATGAATAGGCTGGCTGACCACAGCAGGTTTGCTTGGGGACATAGATGACCTCGACACCGGCCAGTTCCAGCAGGCGGATGGCATCCAGCCCGCTCTGGGGAGAGAACATGTCCACCAGACAGGTGGCATAGACATACACCTTTTCTGGTTTGGCCGGGTAGATACGGATAGTGGACGACATTAGGTAATTCCTTCAAATAACATTGTTTTAGCTGTTGCCTGCCGGTCTGGTACCGACCGGCAAGCAACGCAACTCAAGACAATTTCAGCAGGGGATCCGAAATACCCAGTCCATAGATGGCAATCATGCCGATGATGCCGATGGCCACCAGATAGTAGAGGGTAGGCAGAGCAGTCTTGCGCAAGGTGGTACCTTCCCGGCCGAGCAGGCCGACGGTCGCCGAGGCCGCGACCACGTTGTGGATAGCGATCATGTTGCCGGCGGCGGCGCCCACGGCCTGCAGCGCCACCACCATGGCGGTGGATACGCTCAGCGTCTGGGCGACCTCGAACTGGAACTGGGATAACATCATGTTGGATACGGTGTTGGAGCCGGCGATAAAGGCCCCCAGGGCACCGATAACGCCACTGATGGCCGGGAAGAAATCACCGACCAGATCGGCGGCAACCTTGGCAGCCATGACCGGCATGCTGGCAAGATCGGCCTCGTTGACGCCGGAATTGATGAAAATACGTACCATGGGCACGGTGAACATCAGTACGAAGCCGGCACCGAGCAGGGTTCGGGAAGACTCGGCTACGGCCGGAACGAAGACGGAAAGCGAGCGGGTCTGGCTCAGTACCGCCACCAGAGAAACGAACACCAGAATGCCGCCGGGCAGGTACAGGGGCTGGATGCTGGCGCTGATACCGGCTTCACCCAGAATATTGCCGAAGGCGATGCTCCAGCTGGTGAGCAGGCCCTTGAAGCTGTCACTGGTGCGGCTCAGTACCAGCAACACAGGCAGCAACAGGTAAGGGAACCAGGCCAGACCCAGGCTGATAGGATGCTGTTTCAGATCTTCCTTGTGAATAGCAATCGAGCCCAGCCATTCTGCCGGCCAGTTTTTTTCTTCCGGGAACTCGAAGGTGCTTTTGGGTACCAGAAAGCCTTTACGTGTGGCAGTCACGACGATGGCCAGGCCGACCAGACCGCCGACCAGGGAAGGAAACTCCGGGCCGAGCAGAACGCCGGTAAGGGCGTAAGGCACGGTAAAGGCCAGGCCGGCGAAGATGGCGAATGGCAGTATGTCGAGTCCTTCTTTCCAGCTTTTGTTCTTTCCGAAGAAGCGGGTCAGCATCATGCTCATGAACAGGGGCATCAGGATGCCGATGATGGCGTGGGTGATGGCTACGTAGCTGGTCACTGTTTGCAGATAGGCTTCCCAGCCGGAGCCGGCGGTGGTCAGGGTATTGTTGATGGCGGCATTATCCAGGCCTGTGGTCACGCCGACGATGATGGGGGTGCCCACGGCACCGAACGATACCGGCGTGCTCTGGATCATCATACCCATCAGTACCGCTGCCAGGGCAGGGAAGCCCAGCGCCACCATCAGCGGAGCGGCCACGGCGGCGGGAGTGCCAAAGCCGGAGGCGCCCTCGATGAAACAGCCGAAGCACCAGGCGACGATAATGGCCTGAATGCGGCGATCCGGCGAGATGGCGGTGAAACCGTTGCGAATGGTGGTAATGGCACCGGTATGCTTCAGGGTATTCAGCAACAGGATGGCGCCGAAGATGATCCACAGCAACGAGATGGAAATCACCAGCCCCTGCAGGCTGGAGGCGATCACCCGGGTGCTACTCATGTCCCATACCAGCAGGGCGATAAGCACTGTCAATATAAAGGCCAGGGGCATGGCGCGTTTGGCTGGCCATTGCAGGCCGACCAGCAGGATGGCGGCGAGCACTATGGGCGAAAATGCCAGCAGTGCCAGTAGGGGATCATTCAGCATGGTGGTTCCTTCCTTGGTTATGTCTTGGTGGTCATCACATGCATACTCTTGCTTTAAGGTAGCATGTTGAACCCGGTGTTAATGGGGTGTAACCATATTCCCTTGTTCTTTGTGGATATATAGATTTAATGAAACTGATTACTTCCAAAAGTGGATGAATGATGCCGAAAACCGACGATCTGATTCTGTTTGCTCAGGTGATTGAATTAGGCTCCTTCAGCAAGGCTGCAGATGCCAATGGCCTGACCAACTCTGTGGTGAGCAAGCGTATCGCCCGGCTCGAAAAGGAACTGGGCAGCACCCTGATCCACCGCACCACACGGCGTTTGACGCTGAGCGAGTCCGGGCAGGTGTTGTACCAGCGAGCCCGTCTGGTGGCGCAGGCCGCTCAGGAAGCATTTGACGCCGTGACCGGTTACAGTCAGTCGCTGCAGGGGCATATCCGGATGTCGGTCCCCACTATTTCCGGTGAGTTGCTGCTGGCGGAGGCGGTCGCCGAATTTTGTGAGCTGCATCCTGCCATTTCGGTGGATATGTCGCTGGAGAATCGTTTCGTAGACCTGATTGGAGAGGGGTATGATCTGGTGATTCGTACCGGGCACCTGGACGACTCCAACCTGATTGCGCGTCATATTTTGGATTCAAATTGGACCATTTGTGCTGCTCCTGCGTATATTAGTCGCCGCGGCAAGCCCCGGGTGCCGGAGGATCTGTTGCAGCATAGCTGTCTTATCTACAGTTATCAGGAGAGCGGGGCCCGTGACTGGCTGTTCAACCGGCATGGCGAAATTTATCCGCTGCGGGTAGATGGCAACTTTTCCACCGATAACGCCGCCGCCCTGCGCAGGGCGGCCCTGGCTGGCCATGGCCTGGTGTATGTGCCCCGTTGTCTGGTTTACTCCGACCTGCAGTCGGGGCATCTCATCGAGCTGTTACCCCGGCAGGTTGGCAAGATACTGGGTATTTATGCCGTCTATCCCTACAGTCGCCAGCCGCCGCGCAAAATAAAGCTGTTGATCGAGCATATCCGTTCCCGTTACATGGATATCAAACATTACTTTTAACGAGAACTTTTAACGAGAGTTACCCATGATTAAAACCGCCATCATTGGCTACGGCCAGTCCGCCAGTATTTTCCATCTGCCCTTTATCGACAGCCTGTCGGAATTCGAGCTGGTGGCCATCAGTACCTCCAAGCCGGAGAAGGCGGCGAAAGACTGGCCCGAGGTGAAAGTCTATACCGACGTGGATCAGATGCTGGCCGAATCCGGCGCCCGGCTGGTGGTTATTACCGCGCCAAACGAGGTGCACTACGAGCTGGGTCTCAAGGCGCTGAATCTGGGGCTGCATGTGGTGATGGAAAACCCCACCGTGACCCAGCTTCATCAGGGAGCCGAACTGATGCGGCTGGCCGACAGCAATAAACTGTGCCTGATCCCCTTTCATAATCGCCGTTGGGACAGCGACTTTCTGACCCTGCGCAAGCTTCTGGCCAATGATACCCTGGGTCCCATTCACGGTTTCGAGTCCCACTTCGACCGCTTCCGGCCGCGGGTGCGGGCAGAGACACCTGGCGAGGGGGCCGGTGTCTGGTTCGATCTGGGTGGCCACCTGGTAGATCAGGCGCTGGTGCTGTTCGGCAAGCCGTTGTCGGTGACCGCGCGCTGCCTGTCGATGCGGCCCGGCTCCGAGGTGACCGACTACTTCCATGTGCAGTTGCACTACAGTGACAAGGAAGTGCTGCTGCACTCCAGTCCCTATCATCCGGGCCCGACTCTGCGCTTCAAGCTGCAGGGGGAGCGCGGCTGCTATATCAAGCGCGGCTTCGATCCGCAGGAAGAACGGCTGCAGAACGGCATAGTGCCGGACTCACCTTACCTGGCGAAGGAAGCCGAAGCGGACTATGGCGTCTTCTATTCCGATGAGGAGCCGGAAGTAATAGAGTCGGAAATCGGGGGCTACCGCTATTTCTACCAGGCCACGGCCAAGGCCATCCGTGGCGAAGGCCCCTTGCCGGTGACCATGCAGGATGCCCTGGATGGGCTCAATATCATCAACCTGGCAGAAAAAAGCTCACAGGAAGGCAAGACATTGCCGTTGAGTGCAACCACTTTCAGGTAGTGTTGAAGAAGGTAGTGTTGAAGATAAAAAACGGCGACCTCAGGGTCGCCGTTTTACATTTTCATCGTGGCCGAACTTTGATGAGTGTTACCTGCTAAGCAGAATATAGGCAATGATCAGGGCGGCGATAAACAGGGTTTCCAGCACTACCAACAGCACCGGCTTCCAGCCTACCGAGAAAATATCCTTGAGCTGGGTACGTACGCCGAGGGCGGCGATGGCGGTCAGCAGCAGCCAGGAGGAGCTACCGGCCAGCGGCTGGCTGATGGCGGTCGGGATCCAGCCCAGGCTGTTGAGGATGAACAGCGCCACAAAGCCGAGCAGGAAGCCGGGGATAGCCACCCCTTTGCTGCTGCCGCTTTCACCGCGTTGCCGAGCCGCTCGCTGGATCAGGATACCGATGGTCATGACGATGGGTACCAGCATGGCGACGCGCAGCAGCTTGACGAAAGTACTGAGGTCGCCCACTTCGTTCGACATGCTGTAGCCGGCACCGACGACCTGGGCTACGTCGTGAATGGTGGCACCGATAAACAGGCCTGCTTCTTGCGGGGTCAGATCCAGGCTGGTGCTGATGATGGGATACAGGATCATGGCCAGGGTACTGAGGGTGGTGACGCTGATCACGGTGAACAGGGTATTGCGCTTGGTCTGTTCATTTTGATCAAGCACACTGCTGATAGCCATGGCCGCCGAGGCACCACAAATGGCGACCGAGCCGCCGGTCAGGGTGCCGAATGAAGAAGAGAATCCCAGCATGCGCGCCATGACCACACCAAAGCCGATAGTCAGCACCACAGATGAACATACCATCAGCAGCGGTGACCACCCCAGGGTGAGCACGTCGCCGAAGGTGATGCGCAGCCCCAGCATGGCGACCCCGATGCGAAGCACTGTCTTGGCGGAGAACTCCAGCCCCGGCAGACAGACGGACTCCTGACTCAGAAAGTTGAATGCCAGCCCGAGCAGCAGTGCCATCAGCATGGCTGGGGCTCCATACTGTAGTGACAGGAAGCTGGCGGCGATACCTATGGTGACCGCCACACAGACCCCGGGGAAGTAGCGTTTTCTTGTCTTTTCAATTTGTTGCAACATGCCCATTACCTGGTTGTTGGTTCCTGCAGCCATGAGTGCCGTCCTTGCCGGTTAATCTGTATTGAGGCCAGCTTGATGAAGCCTATGATAGATGTTCATGGTAAAAGGCGGGCTCGGGAGTATCTAATGCCTTTTTATAGCGGGCCTGTTACTTTTTTGCATACAATGGCGCATCAATGCATTAACGAGCTGAATAATGGAAAGCAAATGGCTGCATGATTTCGTTGCTCTGGCCGAGCAGGGTAATTTTTCCAAGGCAGCGGACGTTCGCTTCGTAACCCAGCCGGCCTTCAGCCGGCGCATTCGTTCGCTGGAAAA
>JBFGZI010000072.1:0-9302 GCA_041586855.1 Oceanisphaera sp.
ACAGGTCCTTGTCCATGGCATCGCCCGGGTGGATCTTGTTCTGAATACCGTCCAGGCCGGCCATCAGCAGGGCGGCGAAGCACAGGTAAGGGTTGGCGGCCGGATCCGGGAAGCGGGTCTCGATACGGCGGGCCTTGGGCGAGCCGACCAGCGGGATACGGATGGACGCAGAACGGTTACGGGCCGAGTAGGCCAGCATGACCGGAGCTTCAAAGCCGGGCACCAGACGCTTGTAGGAGTTGGTGGCCGGGTTGGTGATGGCGTTCAGGGCGCGGGCGTGCTTGATGATACCGCCGATGTAGAACAGGGCAGTTTCAGACAGGCCACCGTACAGGTCGCCGGCGAACAGGTTTTCGCCGTTCTTGGCCAGAGACTGGTGTACGTGCATGCCGGAACCGTTATCACCTACCAGCGGCTTGGGCATGAAGGTGGCGGTCTTGTTGAAGGCGTGGGCGACGTTGTGAACTACATACTTGTAGATCTGGATTTCGTCGGCCTTCAGGGTCAGGGTGTTGAACTTGCAGGCAATTTCGTTCTGGCCTGCGGTCGCTACCTCGTGGTGGTGGGCTTCAACCACCAGGCCCATCTCTTCCATCACCAGACACATGGCGGAACGGATGTCCTGAGAGGAGTCGATCGGGGCAACCGGGAAGTAGCCGCCTTTCACGCCGGGTCTGTGGCCCTTGTTGCCTTCGGCATATTCACTGCCGGAGTTCCACTTGGCTTCTTGATCATCAATCTTGAAGAAGCTGCCAGCCATGTCGGTGTGGAAGCGCACGTCGTCGAACATGAAGAATTCGGGCTCGGGGCCGATCAGTACTGTGTCGGCGATGCCGGTAGACACCAGATATTCTTCGGCGCGGCGAGCAATGGAGCGCGGGTCACGATCGTAGCCCTGCATGGTGTTCGGCTCGAGCACGTCACAGCGAATGTTCAGGGTGGCATCTTCGGTGAAGGGGTCCATTACGGCAGAGGCCGGATCGGGCATCAGCACCATGTCGGATTCGTGAATGGTCTTCCAGGCGGTCATGGAAGAGCCATCGAACATCTTGCCTTCTTCGAAGAAGTCGTCGTTTATCTGATTGACCGGAATGCTGATGTGCTGCTCTTTACCCTTGATATCGGTAAAACGCAGATCGATGAATTTGACATCGTGTTCCTTGATCATGTCCATTACGTTTTCTACTGACATGGATTTCGACCTCCAAAAATAATTATCTTAGGGTTTGAGGTTTGATGAACAAATTCATCAGTTGCTCACTATACGGAGAAATACAAAGCGAAAACTGTGCCACATTGCCAAATGCTTGTCATACTAGGGTTCACCCCTGATGTTCGGGATCCTGCAACGACCAGGCTGCATTAACCTGCACTATATTGGTGCATTGAGGGATCTTTTTGGTGCACTTGGATCTGAGGCTGATCATCATGGTGCATTCGGTGCCACTTGGGAAGTTGTCGAGCAGTAATTTTCAATTATGCTAGGCAGATCCGAGGTGGGCGAGTAAAATGACCGACGATTTTTTATCCACCCCCGGTATTTTGAGGCAGGAATGTTAGAAAACTTACGTAATATCGCTATCATCGCTCACGTTGACCATGGCAAGACCACCCTGGTGGACAAGCTGCTGCAACAGTCCGGCACCCTGGAAAGCCGTGGTGAAGCGGAAGAGCGGGTCATGGACTCCAACGATATAGAGCGGGAGCGCGGCATTACCATTCTTGCCAAAAACACCGCTATTCGCTGGACTGCTCCCGACGCACAGGAATACCGTATCAACATAGTAGACACCCCGGGACACGCCGACTTCGGTGGTGAAGTGGAACGTGTTATGTCCATGGTTGACTCGGTACTGCTGCTGGTTGATGCCCAGGAAGGTCCCATGCCGCAGACGCGCTTCGTGACCCAGAAGGCATTCGCCCAGGGCCTGAAGCCTATCGTTGTCATCAACAAGGTCGACAAGCCGGGCGCGCGCCCCGACTGGGTACTGGACCAGATTTTTGATCTGTTCGATAACCTGGGCGCCACCGACGACCAGCTCGACTTCCAGGTCATTTATGCTTCCGGCATAAACGGTTGGGCGTCGTTGGATGTAGATCAGCCAGAACCCGACATGACCGCTCTGTTCCAGACCATCGTCGATCAGGTACCGGTACCTGATGCGAACCAGGATGGTCCGCTGCAGATGCAGATTTCCCAGATCGATTACTCCTCTTACGTAGGTGTTATCGGCATCGGTCGTATCAAGCGCGGTACCGTTAAACCTAACCAGCAAGTCACCATAGTGGGTGCTGATGGTAAGACCCGTAACGGTAAAGTAGGCTTGGTAATGGGCTATTTAGGCCTGATGCGTACCGAAGCAAGCGAAGGCAGCGCCGGTGACATAGTGGCCATTACCGGCCTGGGCGAGCTGAAAATCTCTGACACCGTGTGTGCCATAGGTGAAGTAGAAGCACTGCCGCCGCTGTCTGTAGACGAACCGACCGTGACCATGACCTTCCAGGTCAACAACTCACCGTTTGCCGGTAAAGACGGCAAGTATGTTACCTCGCGTAACATCATGGAGCGTTTGAATTCCGAGCTGGTGCACAACGTGGCATTGCGTGTTGAACAAGGCGCGGATCCGGATAAATTCCGCGTATCGGGTCGTGGTGAACTGCACCTGGGCATCCTGATCGAAAACATGCGTCGTGAAGGCTACGAACTGGCGGTATCTCGCCCCGAAGTTATCTTGAAAGTAGAAGACGGCGTTAAGCTGGAACCGTTTGAAACGCTGACTGTAGACGTGGAAGAAGACCACCAGGGCTCCGTGATGGAGAAGCTGGGCGAGCGTAAAGCCGAAATGACCGATATGGTGCCAGATGGTAAAGGTCGTGTACGTATCGACTTTACCATACCGGCCCGTGGTCTGATTGGCTTCCAGACCGAGTTTATGACGCTGACTTCAGGCTCCGGCTTGATGAACCACAGCTTCGACCATTACGGTCCTCATAAAGGCGGCAATATCGGTGCTCGTACCAACGGGGTACTGATTTCCAACGGCAAGGGCAAGGCGTCGGCCTATTCGCTGTTCAACATCCAGGAACGAGGCCGTCTGTTTATCGATCACGCCACCGAAGTGTACGAAGGCATGGTCATCGGTATTCATAGCCGTGCTAACGACCTGACGGTTAACTGCATTAAAGGCAAGCAGCTGACCAACGTTCGTGCTTCAGGTACCGATGAAGCGCTGACGCTGGTCACGCCGATAAAGATGACGCTGGAGCAGTCGCTGGAGTTTATCGGTGACGATGAGCTGGTTGAAGTGACGCCGAACCACCTGCGTATTCGCAAGCGCGCCTTGACTGAAAACGAACGTAAGCGTGCCAGTCGCGATTAATTCCGACTCGCCAAGCTAACGATAAAGGGCGCCCTCGGGCGCCCTTTTTGTTGGGTTCAGGCGGAGAATGCAGGGAAGGGAACCCCGATAGGATGATATCCGACTGGCACTGTGCCTGATTAATTTGCCACAATGAACATCCTTTAGTAGCGAAACGAGGTCCCTATGAGTCAAGTTGTCGGGCAGATTGCTCATCGGCTGCATTTTATCCGCGATCATGGCCTGGATTTCGGCAGCTTCATGCTGAAGCGGATACAAAAAGATCGGTTGACGGTCACCGCCGGTTATCTGGCTTACATCACCCTGCTGTCGCTGGTACCTATGCTTGCCGTCGTGTTTGCCATGATGTCTGCCTTTCCCATGTTTGGTGAATTACGGGACACCATTCAGCATTTTATCTTCAGCAATTTCGTACCCGCCGCCGGTGAGGTGGTGCAGGAAAATATCCAGAGCTTCGTCGATAACGCCTCGAAAACGACGGCAGTCGGGGTGCTGGCACTAGCGGTGACCGCCATGTTGCTGATCTCCGCCATCGATCAGAATTTCAATTATATCTGGCGGGTCACCCAGAAGCGGCGCTGGTCGGTGGCTTTTTCCACCTACTGGATGATACTGACCCTGGGGCCCATTCTGGCCGGTGCCAGCCTGGTACTGACCTCTTACATTACGACCATACGTGTGTTTGGTGATGCGCTGGGGCTGGGGAGCTGGCTGCTGTCGTTTCTACCATTTCTACTGTCGACAGCCATGTTTGCAGTGTTTTATATGGTGGTACCCAACGTGCGGGTGCGTTTCAGCCATGCCATCTGCGGGGCCCTGGTGGCGGGCTTGCTGTTCGAAATAGCCAAGCGGGGCTTTGCCTTTTATATCGTTCAGTTTCCGTCCTACGAGGCCATTTACGGTACCCTGGCCACTATCCCCATCCTCTTTGTCTGGGTCTATCTGAGCTGGCTGGTAGCGCTGTTTGGTGCCGAGCTGACCGCCAGCCTCGGTGACTACGAGCGGCGACTGGGACTAAGCTTTGAGGACGAAAATCCCGATTCTGCCGAGGACCTTGATTGATGAGAACTCTGTATCCGAGTATTGGCGCCCATCGCCAGCAGTGGTTATCGGTGTCGCCGCGACATCGACTCTATGTGGAAGAAAGTGGTAATCCGCTTGGTATTCCGGTGGTGCTGGTACACGGCGGACCCGGTGCTGGCACCAGCCCCGAGCATCGGCGCTTTTTCGACCCCGAGTGCTATCGCATCATACTGTTCGACCAGCGGGGGGCCGGTCAGTCAGAGCCTCATGCCGAGCTTGCCGATAATCATACACAGGCGCTGATCGCCGACATGGAGCAGATCCGCGAGGCGCTGAACATTGACACCTGGCTGGTATTCGGTGGCTCCTGGGGCTCGACCCTGGCCCTGTACTATGCCATCGATCATCCCGAGCGGGTATTGGGTCTGGTGCTGCGCGGTCTCTTTCTGGGCCGCCAGCAGGATCTGCATTGGCTCTATCAACCCGATGGCGGTGCGGCCCAGCTTTTCCCCGATTATTATCGGGATTTTCTGGCTCCGCTGGAGGGAGATACCCGCCACCTGTTGAGCCGTTATTATCGTCTGCTGACCAGCAGCAACGAACTGGCCCGGCTTAATGCGGCCCGGGCCTGGGCCATCTGGGAGGGGCGCATCGCGACCCTGCTGCCGAAACCGGATGCCGAGACCTGTTACGGCGAAGCGCATGCCGCTCTGGCGCTGGCGCGTATTGAATGTCATTACTTTATAAATAATTGTTTTGTAGAAGAAAACTATATCATCAGGCATCTTGAAAGGGCGCGCAAGATACCCGCCGTTCTGATCCATGGCCGTTATGATGCCATCTGCAAGCTGGGCGGCGCCGTCAGTCTGGCGGAGCACTGGCCGGAATTAATACTACAAATCGTGCCGGGAGCCGGACATTCTGCCTTTGAACCGGGTATTATAGACGCGCTGGTGAAAGCCACCGATCAGATGGCGAAGGAGTTGGCGCAGTCATGATAGCCCTGATTCAGAGAGTAAGTTCGGCATCGGTCAGTATCGCCGGTGATACTGTGGGTGCCATAGGCCCGGGCCTGCTGGTGTTACTGGGGGTGGAGCGTGACGACGACAAGGGTCGTGCCGACAAGCTGCTGAACAAGGTGCTCGGTTATCGGGTGTTCAGTGACGAAGCCGGCAAGATGAACCTGAACCTGCGCCAGGCCGGCGGCAGCCTGCTGGTGGTATCGCAATTCACCCTGGCCGCCGATACCAACAGCGGGCTGCGGCCGAGTTTTTCTCGTGGCGCCGCGCCGGCAGACGCCGAACGCTGGTACGACTATTTCGTGGTGGCGGCGCGGGATCAGGGTATTAGCACAGAGTCGGGGCGCTTCGGCGCCGATATGCAGATAAGCCTGACCAACGACGGCCCCGTCACCTTCTGGCTGCAGGTCTGAAACCGTTATATTCTATTCTGCCGTGTCTCGCGGCAAAACCCTTAAGATAATCACAACAGGAGCAGACCATGTATCGTGTGGTCACCCCGCAAACGGAAGCGGAACTTGAAGCCTATTATCAGCTGCGCTGGCAACTGCTGCGCAAGCCCTGGCAACAGCCAAGGGGCTCGGAGCGGGACGAATTCGACGAATATGCCCACCATCGAATGATGGTGGATAACAACGGCAACCTGGTGGCCGTGGGTCGCCTTTATGTCAGTGGTGACGAGGCCCAGATCCGCTTTATGGCGGTGGTACCCGATTGCCGCGACCATGGCCTGGGTACCCGTATGGTACAGGCGCTGGAGCAGGTGGCGCGGCAGCAGGGGGTGCGTCGGCTGGTGATGAATGCCCGGGAAGAAGCGGTGGCGTTTTACGGCCGCTGCGGTTTTACCGTGGTGGGCGAAGGCCCCATCAGCTTCGGCAAGATCCCCCACCGGCAGATGATCAAGGCGCTGACCTCGATTCATCAGATCCGCCACCGGCCCGAGCTCTGTGACGAGCTGCAGCGGCAGTGGCACAGGCGCATTCCCATCAGCGAGAAGATGGGCGTCAAAATCATTCAGTACACCGGCAGCAGGTTCAGGACCAAGGCCAACCTGACCGCCAACCTCAATCTGCATGAATCGATGTTCGCCGGCAGTATTTACAGTCAGTGCGTGTTGACCGGCTGGGGCCTGATCTGGCTGCAGATGCAGGAATTCGGACTGAGTGGCGACATAGTGCAGGGCAGCGGCGACATCAAGTACATGACCCCGGTCTGGGACGAGCCCACCGCCGAAGTACAGGGCCGGCTGCGCGAGCAGCTGATGCCGTTGCAGGCCGGTGAGCGGGTACGAATAGAGCTGAACGTGACCCTTTACAGCGGCGAACACAAGTCCGCCAGCTTCACCGGCCGCTACGTGATACTGCCACACTGATCCCTAATCCCCGCTCTTGAGCTTGCGTACCGCCTCTGTGAGGCGGCCGGGCAGGCCGGCGGTGGGGTAGGGCACAGGACCCTGGTACCAGGGCTGGCAGGGGGTATTCAGCCCGGGCTGGTGCAGTCGTAGCTGCGGAGCGCGCCAGCTTTCTTCCAGCCGTATGGCCAGCTCCCGGCAGCCCTGGTCATTGATAGCGCCCAGCTCCAGTTGCCAGCGTCCGGCAAAATCGAGCGTTCCGCGCAGGGCCAGCAGGTGGCGTACACTTTGTATTGCGCTGCCATTCAGCTGCCAGCGACCTTGTTTTACCGGGCCTTGAAGTTCGGCGCGATAGATAAAGCCGTCGCTTTGCTCCAGATCCAGCGCCGCCAGCAGCGGGGCGACCCGGGTCGGGCGGCGATAATCCTCGCCCAGCCGGTGTTTCAGCCAGTCATCCAGCCCCAGCTTTTCGATGAAGATATCGCGGCCATCCAGCGCCAGTAAACCTTCCCAGCTGGCGGGCTGTCGAAGCGCCCCGGCGAGGTCGGCACTGATATCCATCCTACCGGAAAAGTCGCGTTTGGCCTGCAGCCAGTGACTTAACCGCCGCAATTCCAGCTCTTTCCCTTCCAGCCGGATCTTGCCCTGATGGGGTGGGTAGAGCCCTAGGCTGCCATCTAGGTTGATGCGACCGTCGAGGGCGTCGGTGCTCAGCTTGTCCAGCAACAGTCGGGTATCATCGAGCCGGGCGTTGAAATGGCCATGACGGGCGATCAGGCTGTCGAAGGCAATTTCGCTCCAACGGCCTTCCAGCCGTGCCTGTTCACTGAGCGGGCGCCACTGGGCGGTAGACCAGGCCAGATCGGCGATAAACAGCTCTCCACCCAGCAGTGACAGCGGCAGCTTTGGGTCCAGCGACAACAGCTCGCCCTGGTTCAGGTTGAGCTTGTGAATGCGGACATCCGGAACTGGCCAGTACAGATCCGGCTGCCAGTTCAGCTTGTTGCCCTGCAACTGCAGGTTATCGATATCCAGTCTGCCCTGCTGCGGATACCAGCGCAGCTCGGTGTCGAAGGTGCCCTGATAGGCCTTGCCTCTGAAGGTAAGGCCCAGTTGTTCCTGGCTACTCAACAACTGCCCCTGATGCTCGTCCAGCCGCAGCCAGTCCAGTACCGCCTCCTCGGCCTGCCAGCTACCCCTGGCTTCAGGCAGGCCGCCATTGCGCCATTCGAGATAGCGAATGTCACCGTCTATGCCGTTGGCGGTCAGTGCCGGACTGGTGATGCTGACATCTTTGATTTGGGCGCGGTTGAGCAGCAGAGTCCAGCCTTTATCGAACCGGGGCAGTTGTTCGAATTGCAGCTTGTTATGGCTGAATTGCGGCTCGTTCAGGGTCAGTTCCCGCATTGGCAGGTTCAGGGTCAGGGCAGAGTCGAACAGGCCCTCGAACAGGCGGCTCTGCACCCGATCCAGCATCAGTTGCTGCTGGCTGATACGACCGGCCAGGTTGATCTGGGCCATGTCCAGCGCGGGGTGAGACAGCTGGCGCAGCTGACCGCTGACGTCGAGATCCGACCACCATTGCCATTCCCCCTGGCGCCTGGGCTGCCACTGGCTCAGGGTGAGATCGGCGCCCCTGGCTTCCCAGCCATTCCAGGTCAGGCTCAGGTTCTTGGTGTTCAGTTCGTCGATGGTGATGTTGGCCAGGTTGTCAGGCAACGCCAGCTCGGTGGCGTTATCCAGCTGTAGCTTGCCGTCGATGACATCGAGGGTGGCGATGCGGGTCTGGCCCGACAGCGGCGACAGTGTCGCCAGTTGCAGATACAGCTGACGGGCACTGAACCAGTCGCCCAGGCGCACGTCTTCCGCCAGCAGGGTATAAGGATGCAGGGGGTTGAACTCCAGGTGGCCTACGGTGAGATCCAGCTCCGTGTGTTCGTTGAGCCAGCCCAGCACCGGCTTTTTCAGCTGGTTGGCATCAAAAATACTCAGCAGCAGCCAGCCGGCCAGCAGCAGTACCAGCACCGACACCAGCAGATATTTGGCCAGCTTCTTCATGGTATATCCATTTAAAATCCGATACTTGTATCATACATAGCTTGAACTGAGGCGGAAATAGCACAACGGATGGTGAGGGGTAAAGAGTAAGGGGGGAGGCGGGTGTCCCCCTCACTCTTTACGCCTCACTTTTCACTCCTCACATTTTCAAACCTTGCCGTAGTGATCCCGTTGTCCGAGCCAGCGCCGGATCAGCGGTTCTACTACCGCCGGGTGGCGGTCGGCCAGATAGCGGGCCAGGCGCTGCACCTCGGGCAACAGGGCCTGATCGCGTACCAGGTCGGCAATTTTAAGGTCCGCCAGTCCGGTCTGGCGAGTGCCGAGCAGCTCGCCAGGGCCGCGAATTTCCAGATCTTTCTGGGCGATGATAAAGCCGTCATTGGTTTCGCGCAGCACCCCCAGCCGCTGGCCGGCCGTCTTGGTCAGGGGGGCGTGATAGAGCAGCACGCAGTGGGAGGCCACGGCACCGCG
>JBFGZI010000073.1:0-9256 GCA_041586855.1 Oceanisphaera sp.
CAGCCGGTGCTGAATCAGGTCAGCAATTTTGAGCTGAAGCTGTTGAAGGTGTTTCGTACCGTGGCGGCCTGCGGCGGTTTTTCGGCGGCGGAAGTGAGCCTCGGCATCAGCCGGGCGGCCATCAGCATGCAGATGGCGGATCTGGAGGGTCGGTTGGGGTTCAAACTGTGTCAGCGTGGTCGGGCCGGTTTTGCCCTGACCGACGAAGGGCGGCGGGTGCTGGAGGCCAGCGATCGCCTGTTCGGTGCCATCGACCACTTTCGCGCCGAAATCAACGACGTGCACCGGCATCTGCGCGGCACCCTGGCCATCGGCATTACCGACAACCTGGTCAGCCATCCGGGCATGAAGATCACCCACGGTCTGGCCGCGCTCAAGGCCCGGGGGCCGGAGGTGAAGATCAACATTCACATGCAGCCGTCAGACGACATCGAGATCGGCGTACTCGACGGCCGGCTCAATGTAGGCGTGGTGCCGCAGGTACGCGAGCTGCCGGGGCTGGACTACCTGCCGCTCTATGAAGAAAGCTCCAGCCTCTATTGCGCCGAAGGGCACCCCTTGTTTTCCGCCGACGACGAGCCCGGAAAACTGACCGACTTCGAAGTGGTGGTGCCCAGCTTCGCCCAACCCGCCGAGGCCCGGGCCCTGTATGCCCGTCATCCTCTGGGCGCGCGGGCCAACGATAGGGAAGGCATCATGTTTTTGCTGCTCACCGGTTGCTACCTGGGCTACCTGCCGGATCACTACGCCCGCCCCTGGGTGGAACGCGGCCGGTTACGGGCCTTGCAGCCGGACAGCATCGGCTTCACCACCCGTTTTTGCGCCATTACCGCCCGCAGTCGCAGAGCCAACCTGGTGCTGGATACTTTTCTGGACACACTATCGTCGCCCTCCTCTTCCGGCTAAGTCGCCTCTTCGACGTTATCCATGATCTGCCTAATCCAGGCCAGCAGCCTCTTGGAGCCTGAAGAAGAAACAAGCCTGTTTATTGATCCACATCAGCTCTGCTCTGCTGCCTGCCATCCAGACTGTCACTGTAGATACACGTAGCTATTCCGAGCCGATAATAGTGCCGTATGCAGGGAGCATCTTATGAAACTGAGTAACATCGTTACCGCTTTAGGTTTTACCTTCGCGCTGTCGGCGCAGGCCGCCAGTTTGCCGGTAATAGACGCCGTATTGACCTCGCCGCCCATGGTACCGCCACCCATTCAGCGGGATCATGCCGCCAAGGTGGTGGTAAAAATGGAAACCGTGGAAAAGGTGATGGAAATCGCCGATGGCGTGGAATACATGTTCTGGACCTTCGGCGGCTCTGTGCCGGGCCAGTTCTTGCGGGTGCGCGAAGGTGACGAAGTGGAATTCCACCTTTCCAACCACCCCAGTTCCAAGATGCCGCACAACATAGATCTGCACGCGGTTACCGGGCCTGGTGGCGGGGCCGCGGCATCCTTTACTGCTCCCGGCCATACCTCTGTGTTCAACTTCAAGGCGCTCAATCCCGGCCTTTATGTGTACCACTGCGCCACCGCGCCGGTGGGCATGCACATCGCCAACGGTATGTACGGCCTGATCCTGGTGGAGCCGAAAGAAGGCCTGCCGCCGGTGGACAAGGAATATTACGTAATGCAGGGCGACTTCTATACCAAGGGCGCTTACGGCGAGCAGGGCTTTCAGTCGTTCGACATGGACAAGGCCATCAAGGAACAGCCGGACTATGTAGTGTTCAACGGTGCCGTGGGCGCCCTGAACGGCGACAAGGCGCTCACCGCCAACGTGGGTGAAACTGTACGGCTTTATGTGGGCAACGGCGGGCCTAATCTGGTGTCGTCCTTCCATGTCATCGGCGAGATTTTCGACCGGGTGAGCGTGGAGGGCGGCAATCTGCAGAACGAAAACGTGCAGACCACCCTGGTGCCCGCCGGCGGTGCTGCCGTGGCCGAGTTCAAGCTGGATGTGCCCGGCAACTTCATTCTGGTGGATCACTCCATCTTCCGAGCCTTCAACAAGGGCGCCCTCGGCATGATGGCGGTAGACGGCCCTGAAGATAAAATCGTGTACTCCGGCAAGGTGGCCGAAAACGTCTACCTGCCCGAAGGCTCGGCGGTACAGAGCATGCCCAACGGTCACCCCAAACTGGTTGCCAACAGCAAGGACGACCAGTTGCTGTTCGGCAAACGGGTGTACGAGGCCAACTGTCAGGCTTGTCACCAGGCCGAAGGTCAGGGCATTCCCGGCGCCTTCCCTCCCCTGGCCGGCTCCGATTTTCTTAATGCCGACACCAACCGCGCCATCGACGTGGTGCTGCACGGTCTGAAAGGCCCAATCAAGGTCAACGGCCAGGCATTCGACAGCATAATGCCGGCCATGCGTCTCACCGATGAAGACACCGCCAACGTGCTGACCTATGTGCTGAACAGCTGGGACAACAAGGGCGGCACCGTCACACCGGATGAGGTGGCTAAGCGCCGGGATGAAGGCAAGACCATCATCATGGAAGGGAGCGCCCACTGATGAGCCCGGTGCTGTTGTCTGTTCTGGCAGCCCTGCAAATGGCGGCCTTGCCAATTGCAGCCGGGCCGACAACAGCGCCACAGATGGCCGAACTTCCCGGCGGGGAAGTTCGGCCCCTGTATCTCACCAAAGACAGCCCGCTCACCCCGGTGGCGCCATTCCGGCTGGATATGACCCCGGTCACCAACCGCCAGTTTGCCGACTTTGTGCGCCAGCATCCACGCTGGCAGCGGAGTCAGGCGGTGGCGCTGTTTGTTGAACCGCAATACCTGAGCCATTGGCAAGAAGGCTGGCCGTCACCGGAACAAGCGGAACAACCGGTGACCTATGTGTCCTGGTATGCGGCCAGCGCCTATTGCCAGGCCCGGGGCAAGCAGCTGCCGACAGTGGCGCAATGGGAATTTGCGGCCCAGGCCTCGGAGCAGGCCGCCAACGGCAGCACCGAGCCGGGCTATACCCGGCGCATTCTGTCCTGGTATGCCCGCCCGTCCACCGCCACCCTGTCGACGGTGGGGCAAAGCCCGGCCAACTACTGGAAAATAAAGGATCTGCACGGTCTGGTATGGGAATGGACCCAGGACTTCAACTCCGGCCTGGTGACCGGCGAGTCCCGCAGTGACAGCACCCTGGACAAGGGACTGTTCTGCGGCTCGGCCGCCGCCGGCAGCGCCGATCCGTCCGACTATGCCGCCTTCATGCGCTTCGGATTTCGCTCCAGCCTGAAGGCACCTTATACCCTGGGCAATCTGGGATTTCGTTGTGCACAGGAGATGGCCGATGAGAACACTGATACTGCTGACACTGCTGGCCGCCTTTAATCTTCAGGCCGCCCTGCCCGGCGACTCGGTTTATCTGTTGGACAGCCACTGGCAGAACCGTCACGACAAGCAGATAAACATTCAACAACTGGCGGGTAAGAAACGGATAGTGGCGATGATCTATACCGACTGCATCACCGCCTGCCCGGTGATTGTGTCCGAGATCAAGTCGATACAGGCCGCCCTCAGCCCCGAGCAACAGCAACGGCTGGGGTTTGTGCTGGTGTCGCTGACCCCGGCGAAGGATACGCCAAAGATCATGCGTTATTTCGCCCAAAAAAGAGATCTGGATGAGCACTGGACCCTGCTCAGCGGCAATGATGAGAAGGTGCGCACCCTGGCCATGGCCCTGAACATTCGCTACATGGGTCTGGCGGACGGCGAAATCGCCCACTCCAACGCCATTACCGTACTGGACGAACAGGGCCGGGTGCAACTTCAGCAAACAGGTCTGCCCGGCGGACCCGCAGCGCTTATCGAGCAGCTGGGGCTTTAACCGGTAGGTTGGGATGAGCGAAGCGAATCCCAACACTCAAGCCGGCGATGGAAATGTTGGGACTCGTACCTCGTCCCAACCTACGGCACTGGGGACGGGGATAATAGTGCAGTAGGTTGGGATGAGCGAAGCGAATCCCAACGCTCAAGCTGGCTACAGGGTTACTTTTTCACAAACGACTTGAAGGCGTCATCGACCGGGGTGTCTGCCAGGTGGTTGATGTAGTTGCTCATCACCTTCTGCGAGATACCGACGATGATCTCCAGCAGTTGTTGCCGGCCATAGCCGGCCTGATAGAAGTTTTCCAATACGGCGTCTTCTACCACTCCCCGGCCACGCACCAACGCCAGTGTGGTATCCCGCAGTGCCTGCAGCTTTGCATTCGGCATGGGGCCGCCTTCCCTCAGCGCCTGATTCAGGCTGTCATCCACCTTCATCGATTGGGCAATGGCGCTGTGGGCCGGCACACAGTAATGGCAACCGTGCTCCACATTGATACTCTGCCAAACCACGGTTTTTTCTTCCGCGCTGAAGGAGGTATTCAGGAACAACTCGTTCATCGTCTGATAAGCCTGCAACGCCGCCGGCGCCTCGGCCATGACCCCGTGCAGATTGGGGATCATGCCATAGGCTCCGAGGGATTTTTCCAGCAGGGGTTTGCTGTCGGCCGGTGCCGAGTCCATGTCATGTACCTGGAAAGATTTCATCAAATCACCTCCTGATAACAGTACTGTGGTTAGGGTCTTGTGCCAACGGTTCAGGCGTCAGCCTTCCAGCTCTTGTATGCGGGCCTGCAGCCGGGCTACTTCCGCTTCCAGCTCGGTAATTCGCGCCTGCAGCTCTGCCTTTGGCTGATGTGAACCGGCACTGGCTGGTGCGGCGGCTTCCTCTGGATAGTCGGTATCGCCAAACAGGTGACCGTAACGGGATTCCCGCTTGCCGGGCAACCGGGGCAATTTGACCACAAAGGGTCCCTTTTCAATCAGACTTTGCAGGCAGGCATCCACCTGGGAAACATCGCTGAACTGATGCAGTCGAGGGGTACGGCTGCGCAACTCGCCCGGGGTCTGGGGCCCGCGCAGCAGCAGCTCGCAGACGATGGCCAGTTCGCCGGGGCTGAAGTGCAGCTCGCCGAACTCGGTATTGCAGAACCGGTGCTGATACTTGGCGGCGCGAGCGTTGAAACCGGCGGTGTTGTTGACCAGACGCCGGGCAATCAGGGTGTTGATCACCGACTGCACCTCTTCTTCGTTGAGGCTCAGCACCGGATCCCGGTTGCTTTTCTGGTTGCAGGCATTGATCAGGGAATTCAGGGTCAGGGGATACACTTCGGGCGTGGAAACCTGTTTTTCGATCAGGCAGCCGATAACCCTTTGTTCCAGAAGAGAAAGCTTTTCCATAATCAGACTCCTTTATTTTTGTTTTCCAGCCTACCGGACAAACCCCGAAACACCAACGAATACCGAGATTCAGACCTCAACCGGCTCAAGATGAGCAGACAGGCGCCATCATCAATAGCGCTCCCCGGCCCTGTGCTTTTTCTTTCCCCGGCAAAAACGGCATACTGAGCTCAAGCCTAATCATCGAGGAGCATGAAATGTTAATGGAGTCTGGTAAAGCGGCGCTGATGGTGGTGGATGTGCAGGAAAAACTGCTGTCAGCCATTCATGAAAGCGAACGCCTCGGCGCCCGTATTCAGTGGCTGATCTCGGCCTGCCACACTCTGAATACACCGATACTGTTTACCGAGCAGTATCCGCGTGGCCTGGGCCACACCCTGCCTGCCCTCACCGCCCTGGTGGAGCAGCCCGAGATAGTGGACAAGATGCACTTTTCGGTGGTGGCTGCCAACTGCCTGCCCGCGCACTGGCGGCAGTATCAGCAGGTGATAGTGTGCGGAATGGAAACCCACGTCTGCGTGCTGCAGACGGTGCTGGAATTACTGAAGGAAGGAAAAGAGGTGTTTGTGGTGGCCGACGCCGTGGGTAGTCGCACCGAAGAAAACCGCCAGCTGGGACTGGACCGCATGCGCGATGCGGGCGCCCAGATAGTCAGCCGGGAAATGGTGATTTTCGAGCTGATGCACCAGGCCGGTACCGACGTGTTCAAAACCATCAGTAAACAGTTCCTGCGCGGCGAACAGCCTTAACTTATTGTGAGGGGTGAGGGGTGAGGTAAGGCGTGAGTAATACTTTCCTCCTCACGCCTTACCCCTAACGCTTTACGCCTTTTTGTCCCAGATCCCTTCTTCCAGCTGGCGATGCAGCTCGGGATACTTGGCCGCATCGAAGGTGGGGATCTTGCCCAGCTTGCGCTGATCGTTGTAATCCCGCGCCAGCTTCACCGCCACACCCGACAGCAGCAGAATGGCCACCAGGTTGGTCAGGGCCATCAGGCCCATGGACGCATCGGCCATGGCCCAGATGGTCGGCAGTTCTCCCATGGAGCCAAACATCACCATGCCCAGCACGAAGAGGCGGAATACCAGCAAACCGCCCTTGTGGTTGTGCTCCAGGAAGATCAGGTTGTTTTCCGCATAGGCGTAGTTGGCCACTATGCTGGTGAAGGCGAAGAACAGAATCGCGATGGCGATAAAGGTATTACCCCAGTCACCCACCTCGTGTGACAGCGCTCGCTGTGTCAGCTCGATACCGGTAATGCCGGAGCCGGGCTCAAACTGACCGGACAGCAGTATGATGGACGCAGTACAGGTACAGATAACGATGGTATCGGTAAAGACACCCAGCATCTGCACATAGCCCTGAGACGCCGGATGCGGCGGATAAGGCGTGGCCGAGGCCGCCGCGTTGGGCGCAGAACCCATGCCGGCTTCGTTCGAGAACAAACCGCGCTTGATACCGTTCATCATCGCCTGGGAAATGGCATAGCCTATGGCGCCGCCACCGGCCTGATCCAGACCAAAGGCCGACTTGACGATAAGACTAAAGACGCCAGGCAGTTCGGTGATGTTCATCGCCACGACCACCAGGGCAATCAGCAGATAAGCCAGCGCCATGACCGGTACCACCAGCTCGGCAAAACGGGCTATGGTGCGCAGACCACCGAAGATGATAAGACCGGACAGCAGCACCAGCGCCACCCCGGTAGCCCAATGGGGAATACCGAAAGCCACGTCCATGGCGGCACTGATGGAGTTGGCCTGCACCGCATTGAAGACCAGGCCAAAGGCGATGATCAGGAAAATGGCGAACAATACGCCCATCCAGCGCATGCCCAGGCCCTTCTCCATATAGTAGGCTGGGCCGCCGCGATAGTTGCCGTCTTCATCCTTGACCTTGTACAGCTGAGCCAGGGCGCTTTCTGCAAAGGCGGTGGACATACCGATCAGGGCAATTAGCCACATCCAGAAAATCGCGCCCGGTCCCCCCAGGTACAGGGCGACCGCCACCCCGGCCAGGTTACCGGTGCCGACCCGCGCCGCCAGGCTGGTGCAGAGTGCCTGAAAGGAGGAAATACCCGCCGCGTCGGACTTGCGACTGTGTCTGAGCACGGAAAACATGTGACCAAAATGGCGAAACTGAATAAAGCCCAGGCGCACGGTAAAAAATACCCCCACCCCCAGCAGCAGGTAAATCAGTATGGTGCCCCAGAGCAGGTCGTTGATAAAACCGATAATTGCGTCCATTAATATATCTCTGCTTGCTTGAAATGATGAACCCCACCCAGCCGCTAGCCGGGCCGGAATCCGCAGCGCACGAAATCTAGCACAGGCAGGAAAAATAGCCATGTGATCCAGATCACACCAAAACATAACCAAGAGAAAAAAAGCGATTAAAACAGCAAAAAATAAACATTAAACACAAGATAAAGAAACAAAACACCAACACCGAGCGGTTATTTGAAACATAAGTCTGTTTTAAAAACTGCTACACAAACAAGATTCATACAAACCCCACTCTTGACGCCGGTACCTGTTGCAAGCAACAAAGGTAGAGTATCTGTCCGGCCGACTTGATCCCCTGCTTTATTTTGGTGCCCCGAATAAGGGATACTGTGGCACTCTTTTTGCGAACCGACCAGACAAAGGATCTTTCTCCATGGCCGATAAACTGACACAACTGAGAACTCTGACCACGGTCGTCGCCGATACCGGCGACATTGAAGCCATCCGCAAGTACCAGCCCCAGGATGCCACCACCAACCCTTCACTGATCCTCAAGGCCGCCCAGATCCCGGAATACAAATCGCTGCTGACCGAGGCAGTGAGCTGGGCCAAATCCCAGAGCCAGGATGCCGAACAACAGCTGACCGACGCCTCCGACAAACTGGCAGTGAACATCGGCTGCGAAATTCTCAAGCTGATCCCCGGCCGTATCTCCACCGAAGTGGATGCCCGGCTGTCATTTGATACCGACGCCAGCATCCAGAAGGCCCGTCATCTTATTGAACTGTACAAGCAGGCCGGCATCGGCCGTGAGCGCATTTTGATCAAGCTGGCGTCCACCTGGGAAGGCATCCGCGCCGCCGAAGTACTGGAGCAGGAAGGCATTAACTGTAACCTGACCCTGCTGTTCAGCTTTGCCCAGGCCCGCGCCTGTGCCGAAGCCGGTGCCTATCTGATTTCGCCCTTCGTGGGCCGTATCCTCGACTGGTACAAACAGAACACCGAACAGAAAGAATACACCGCCGAGCAGGATCCGGGTGTGCTGTCGGTAACCAAGATCTATGACTATTACAAGGCTCACGGCTACAGCACAGTGGTGATGGGCGCCAGCTTCCGCAACACCGGTGAAATTCTCGAGTTGGCCGGTTGCGATCGTCTGACCATAGGCCCCAACCTGCTGGAAGAACTGAGCCAGGCCGAAGGCAAGGTCGTTGCCAAACTACAGGACAAGGGCGCCACTCAGCCCCGTCCGACCCCCATGACCGAAGCCGAGTTCCGCTGGGAGCAAAACCAGGACGCCATGGCCACCGAAAAACTGGCCGAAGGCATCCGTAACTTCGCCATCGATCAGGGCAAGCTCGAGACCATGCTCAAGGCCATGCTGTAAGCAAAAACTCGCCGCTGCGATAAGTCCTGTATGGGGTCGGAGTCAATAAATCGCAAATTGACTCCGGCCCCATTTTTTCTTTTTAATCAAACTGTAACAGTAAGCTTCTATTTTATAACCTGTTGTGATATATCCAGATGTGACTGCAACTGATAGCCAACAGGAGGGAGCCCCATGGAAAGGAGCAGCTTCGATCAGGAATTTGTGGTTGAACGGTCCCCACGCAGTAAATCGCGTGAGCCCGCCCAAAAACGCAAATGGCGGGAAATAGAAGCAATACTGGACCAAAAGCGTTTACAAGAAGAACTTCAGCAACTCGACTGCACCTTCGAACTAGAAGACACAGCAGCAGAGCTTGAACGGTAGAGCACAGTAATATAAATGATTAATTGGGCGCCTTCGGGCGCCTTTTTACG